>DAOWGM010000132.1 GCA_030637515.1 Bacteroidales bacterium | reverse complement strand
CAAAGGGATTACAATCATTATTAGAACCTTTAATTTTATTTATTCGCGATGATGTCGCGAAAAATAGTATCGGTGAAAAACATTACGAGAAATACACTCCGTTTTTGTTAACCATATTCTTTTTTATATTATTGAATAATCTGCTTGGTCTTGTTCCTTTATTTCCGGGCGGAGCAAATGTTACCGGAAATATTACAGTAACAATGGCTTTAGCACTTTTTACTTTTTTTATTACAACCATAACCGGAAATAAAACTTATTGGGGTCATATATTTAATACACCAGGAGTACCGTGGTGGCTAAAATTACCACTTCCCCTGATTCCTTTTATTGAACTTTTTGGTGTGTTAATTAAACCATTTGTTCTGATGGTTCGTTTATTCGCTAATATTTCTGCCGGACATATTATTTTATTAGGATTTTTTAGTTTGATATTTATATTCGGGAATATGAGTTCTGGCCTGGGAATGGCTGTTTCGCCCGTATCCATTTTATTTACAATATTTATGTCAATGCTTGAAATACTAGTGGCTTTTATACAGGCTTATGTATTTACAATATTGTCAGCTATTTATTTTGGAATGGCATCAGAAGAAGAACATTGAAATAAAAATTATATTCACCATTAAAATTAATATTATGTCTACTTTAGGAATTATTTTACTTGCAATTGAAGGTGTAGCTTTTTCAAAGGCTGCAGCAGGTTTTGGAGCTGCTTTTGCTGCTTTTGCTGCTGCCATGGGTATTAGCAAAATTGGCATTGCAGCAATGGAATCTATAGCCCGACAACCGGAAGCGGCCGGCGACATTAGATCAAATATGATTGTTGCTGCTGCACTTATTGAGGGGGTTGCTTTCTTTGCAATTGTTGTTTGTTTCCTTATTTTATTTGTTTAAGGATTTTGCTTTACAGAGCAGCGGTTGGCTGCCTGTAAAGTTTATTAATTTTAAAATCAGAAATTATGGAACTGATAAAACCTGATCTTGGATTATTATTTTGGATGATAATTTCGTTTGGCATCTTGCTTTTTGTGCTAATTAGATTTGCCTGGAGACCAATCCTGAAAGCATTAAGGGATAGAGAAAGATCAATTAGCAAAAGCCTTTTGGCGGCTCAAATAGCAAAAGAAGAAATGGCAAAAATTGAATTTGGTAACGAAAAGATTACACAATTAGCTAAAATTGAAAAAGATAATTTACTTAAAGAAGCCAAAGAAATAAAAAACAGTATTATTGAAGAAGCACGCGAAACGGCAAAACTTGAAGCAAAAAAGATTATTCAGGAAGCACGACAGGGTGTAGAACACGAGAAAAACCAAGCAATAAATGAGATAAAGAATCAAATTGCTGCTTTATCTGTTGATATTGCTGAAAAGATTTTAAAACAAAAGTTGGTCGAAGAATCAAAACAAAAAGAACTGATTGATGAACTCATTAAAGATATTGATCTGAATTAATCCATTTATTATTTCATGTATAATAGCCAAATAAATATTCGATATGCTAAATCTCTTTTTCTTCTTGCTGAAGAAAAGAATATTTCCGATGAAATAAAGAAGGATATGGAATTAATTCTTCAGTGGCTTCAAGAATATGAAGATATTAAAGTTATATTAGAACATCCGGTATTAGAACCAACTAAAAAATACCAAATTTTAAGTGATTTATTGAACGATAAAGTTAATGCTCACACATTATATCTTTTAAAGCTGATTGTTAAAAATAAAAGGGAAAATCACCTTAAAAACATATGTATAAACTTTATTGATATATATATAAAACAAAAAGGAATTAGAACAGCTGTTTTAACCACAGCATTTGAATTAACAAGGACGCATAAAGCCAACATTAAGAAATCAATTGAGAATATATTTAGTGCAGAAGTTGAACTGAAAACCAAGGTTCATAAAGAATTACTTGGAGGGATACTTATTCAAGTTGATGATAAACAATTGGACCTAAGTGTTGCTGGTCAGGTTCAGAAATTAAGAAATCAGTTTTTAAATATTGATTTTAACAATAAGAAGAAAAATAAAACATTAAAATAGATATTATGGCAGGAATCAAACCAGGAGAAGTCTCTGAAATTCTAAAAAAGGAATTAGAAGGTTTCACGACAAATTCCGATCTCGAGGAAGTTGGAAGTGTTTTACAAGTTGGTGATGGAATTGCCAGAATATATGGTTTAACCAATGTTCAATCGAACGAATTAATTGAATTTGAAGGAGGGATGAAAGGAATTGTTCTGAATCTTGAAGAAGATAATGTAGGAGCAGTTCTTTTAGGATCATCCGAAGAAATTAAAGAAGGAGATCAGGTTAAACGAACAAAAAAAATAGCTTCCATAAAAGTAGGAGAAAGTCTTTTAGGAAGGGTTATTAATACAATCGGTGAGCCTATTGATGGTAAAGGACCTTTTAATGGTGATCTTTTTGAAATGCCATTGGAAAGAAAAGCTCCTGGCGTAATTTACAGACAACCTGTAAATGAGCCAATTCAAACAGGGTTAAAATCAATTGATGCAATGATTCCAATTGGTCGTGGGCAAAGAGAGCTAATTATTGGCGACCGACAAACAGGTAAAACTGCCATTGCTATTGATACTATTATAAATCAAAAAGAATTTTACGATAAAGGAGAACCAGTTTATTGTATCTATGTTGCTATAGGTCAGAAAGGATCAACAGTTGCTAATATTGCGGATACTCTTGAGAAGAATGGAGCAATGGATTACACGGTTATTGTAACTGCAACAGCATCTGATCCTGCTGCATTCCAGTTTTATGCACCATTTGCAGGAGCATGTATAGGTGAGTATTTCAGAGATACAGGTCGCTCAGCCTTAATTATTTACGACGACCTTTCTAAACAAGCAGTTGCATATCGTGAAGTTTCGTTGTTATTAAGAAGACCTCCTGGACGTGAAGCATATCCGGGAGATGTATTTTATCTTCACTCAAGACTTTTGGAGCGTGCGGCAAAGATTATACAATCAGATGAAATTGCATCTGGCATGAATGATTTACCAGAATCTTTAAAAGGAAAGGTAAAAGGCGGAGGCTCATTAACAGCTTTACCAATTATTGAAACTCAAGCTGGTGATGTGTCTGCATATATTCCGACAAATGTTATTTCAATTACCGATGGTCAAATTTTTCTTGAATCAGATTTATTTAACGCAGGTGTAAAACCGGCAATTAATGTGGGTATTTCGGTATCGCGTGTTGGTGGAAACGCTCAAATTAAATCAATGAAAAAAGTAGCAGGTACTTTAAAACTGGATCAGGCACAGTATCGCGAACTGGAAGCATTTGCCAAGTTTGGATCTGATTTAGATTCTGCAACCATGGCTATATTAGATAAAGGATCCAAAAATGTTGAGATTCTTAAACAAGGTCAATATTCACCATTGTCTGTTGAAAAGCAAATTGCAATAATTTATTGTGGAACAAAAGGTTTACTGGAAGATGTTCCTGTAGAAAAAGTAAAGGAATATGAAACAGATTTTCTTGATGAGCTGGGAATGCAACACGCAGAGATTTTAGAAACTCTGAAATCAGGAAAACTAAACGATGAAGTTACTAATACAATTGAAACTGTAGCTAAGGAAGTTGCAGCTAAATATAAAGTAGGATAATTACAATTTATAATGGGTAATTTAAAGGAAATACGTACTCGTATAGCATCGGTAAAATCGACCAGGCAAATTACCAGTGCTATGAAAATGGTTTCGGCTGCTAAATTAAAAAAGGCACAGGATGCTGTTATTAATTTACGACCGTATGCGGGAAAATTACACCAGATATTGTTTCATATTAATCAGTCAATAGAGGAGGATAAGGAAAACATTTATTCGCGACCAGGAATACCAGAAAAAATATTGATAGTTTCTATTACATCAAATAAGGGTCTTTGTGGTGCATTTAACGCTAATGTTGTTAAGCAAGTTACATCATTAATTACTGAGCACTATGTGGGCGAATATAAAGAAGGAAATGTTTCTTTATTTTCAATTGGGAAAAATGGAACAGAGTTTTATAAGTCAAAGAAAATAAACAACTTATTTGTAAATAATGAATTATTAGATAATCTTAGTTTTACAAATGCTGTTGCTTTTATCGAGGATATTATGCAAAGCTATGTTGAACAAGATTATGATAAAGTTATCTTGGTTTACAATAAGTTTAAAAATGCAGCAGTTCAGGATTTAACTATAGATAATTATTTACCTATTGAATTACCAGAAGATATTAAGTCCAACGAGAATTTTGAATTTATTTTTGAGCCAACAAAGGAATATATTGTTCAGGAATTAATACCAAAATCTTTAAAAATACAGTTTTACGAAGCAATTCTTGAATCTTTGGCAGCAGAGAATGGAGCGCGTATGACAGCTATGCACAAAGCAACAGATAACGCTTCAACTCTAATAAAAGATTTACAACTAACATATAATAAAGCTCGACAAGCCTCAATTACTAATGAAATACTTGAGATTGTGGGTGGAGCAGAAGCTTTAAGTAAATAAATCTCCAAATTCTTTTTTCGTTTAATTCTGAATCAGAATATAATTATTTTGTAATGAGTGCTTATATCACTAATTTAATAAAACAAGGAGAACACCAGAGGCTTGATTTTAAGCATTCTATAACAGACTCAAAAAAAATAGCAAGATCATTAGCTGCATTTGCAAATGCAGATGGAGGAAAACTACTGGTTGGCGTTAGAGATAATGGTTCGATTGCAGGTGTAAAGTCTGATGAGGAGTTTTATATGATACAAGCTGCAGCTCAATTATATTGTAAACCCGAGTTGCAGTTCGAAACAAAAGTATGGCAAATAGAAGGAAAAACAGTTTTAGAAATAACTATTGCAAAAACGGAAATTGATAAGCTTATTACTGCTCCTGATAAAGATGGCATATTTCTTGTTTATATTAGGGTAAATGATCAGAACTTTATCGTTAATAATATATATCTGAAAGCCTGGAATAGAAAGAAATATGGGAAAGGCGTTTTAATTAGATATAATAAACCTGAAAAGTTGTTGTTTGAATATTTGCAAGAGTTTGGTGAAATTACATTTTCAAAATTTGTTCGAATTGCAGATTTATCAAAGTATAAAGCAGAAAAAGTTATAGTTAATTTAATTGTTCTTAATCTTATTGAGATTTTTTTTACAGAAAATCAGGTCCTGTACAAGCTTGTATTGCTTAAGGATAACTAAAATAAACGCGACAATAACACGTAACATATTGTTATTAATTAATATATGTAACAAATTAAATCTGAAAAATATTTTATTATTAACTACGTTTTTATATTTTAGAGCCGGAAAAAAAGTAATCAAAATAAATTAATCCTAATTAAAAAAGTTTAACCATGAAATTCAAACTAATGAGTAGAGTAGCTGCAATGATAATGATAATGGGTTTTGCAGTAAGTGTAAATGCACAAACAGCTACTGAAGCTGTAGATGCGTTAAAAGACGGTGTAGCTAAATCACAGACTAAAGATTATTTAGGTGCTATTGAATCATTTAAACAGTGCATAAGTATTTATGACCAGTTAGGTGAAACAGAGAACGAAAACAGAGCTACTGCAAGTGCTCAGATTCCAAACATGCAGTATAAACAAGCTATTGGACTTTATAAAGAAAAGAAATATGATGAGTCTATTGCTGCATTTGAAACATTAAAAGAGTATTCGGAAACATACAATGATCCAAAAAATCTAAAGAGAGCAAAATCAACAATTCCAAAGTTGTATTATGCAAAAGGAGCAGATTTGTATAAAGCAAAAGATTATACTGGAGCTATTGAAGCATTAGATAAGTCTTTAGAGCTTGATCCTAAATATCCTATGTCTTACGTAAGAAAAGCGCAAGTGTATAAAGATCAAAATGACGAAGCGAATTTCAAAACATCTGTTGATGGAGCTATTACTGCTGCAGTTGCAAAAAAAGATACCAAAACTGAAGCTACTGCTAAAAGACTGGCAGGAAGTTTCTATTTAAAAGCTGGAGCTAATGCTGTGAAGTCTGAAAAGTATGCTGATGCAGAGAAGCATTTTAATACTTTAATGGAATACAAAGAAGTAGATACAGATATTTATTATCAGTTAGCTGTTATTTATAACAAGCAATCGAAGTGGGAAAAAGCAATCGAAGCAGGAAATAAGTCTTTAGAATTATTCAAAGATGCTGGAACAACTAAAGATGCAAAAATTTATTATGAGTTAGGAAATTCATATTATGGTAAAGGTGATAATACTGCTGCTTGTGATGCTTATTCAAAAGCAAACAAAGGTGATTATGCAGAAGGTGCTAAATATCAAATGGAACACGTGGTTAAATGTAAATAGTTCAATCTGATTAAACCATTAATCTTATATAAAAAAAGAGCTCTCCAGATAGCTATACGGGATGAGCTCTTTTTTATTTGTTTAAACTGTAAGGTTATTTATTTTGAAATTCAGTAATGTTATTTGATATTTTAAGGACCTTGTATATTTCACCCTCTTCGTTTTTAATTGGAGTATAGGTTTCTGCAAAAGTATATTCTTTATTATGAATTTTCACGGTTACAGTTTCCTTCATTACAGTTCCTGCTCTTAAATCTCTCCAGAATTTATCGTATTCAGCTTTTTGTTGTTCAGTAAAATCCATATTTCCTGAGTGATGTGTTCCAATAATTTCCTCTTTTGTAAGTTCAAGTAAAGTAAGATAACTGTCGTTTACGTACTGAATTATTCCATCCAGGTTATATTCAATAACATAGCTTGAAGTATTCAACGCTTCTATTAAACCTCCCATTTCATTGCCTTTGCGAGAAGATTCTTCTTGAGTTGCTTGAAGCTCTTCCATATTTTGGCGCATTTCTTCTTCCTGAGCAGCCATTTCTTCGGCTTGCTGTTGCGATCTTTCTAACAGTTCAGAAGTTCTTATATTAATTCTTACAGCCGATAATGTAGAAGCAATACTTTCGCCCAGCTTTTCAACAAATTCGATTTCATGCTCTTCAAATACGTTGAATGATGCAATTTCAAGTGCTCCAAGCACGTCATCTTCTAATTTTAAAGGAACAATAAGCAAGCTTCCCGGATTAGCACCACCAAGACCAGAAGTAATTTCCATATAATCTTGAGGAATATCAGTCATGAAAACAGTTTTCTTTTCAATGGCACATGTTCCAATTAATCCTTCACCCAGCTGAATGTGTTTTTCCATGTATTTCCTTCTGTCATATGCAAAAGCCGATAGAAGGTTAAAGTAAATATTCTCTTTGTCGTCGTCGTTAAGTATAAATAAACCTCCCTGATTAGCCTTTAAATAGTTTACAAGACCCATAATAATTTCAGTGGCAAGGTTTTCCATGTTATCATTATTCTGACGCAGAATATCAGCAAATTGAGCAAGACCTTCGTTTGCCCAACGACGTTTCTCGTCTTCAAGTTTTCGTTTTTCATCTTCCGCGTCTGCTTTTACAAGACTATTTCTCATCTCGATAAGGGATTTCCCTAGAACGTCTTCTTCACTAAGCACATCAAAGTCATGGTTTAACACACCTTTTCCAATGTTATTAGCAAAATCTACTTTTTTGTTTAATCCATCAATTGAACTATTCAAGGCATTGGTCATTTCTTCAATTTCATCTCCTGTTTCAATTGAAATTTTCATATTCTCATCAACACGACCTTTAGCAAGACTCTTAAGCAATTCTGTGATTCTTGTAAGCGGATTGGTAATGTTTTTACTAATTAAAGCTATTAAAAGAGCTAAAACCAGAATACCAATAACACCAACAAGTAAAGAAATTTTAAAATTCTTGTTTGCTTCAGCCATGATAACATTTACCGGAACTGATATAGCAATGGACCATGGAGTATTTGTTTCACCTACAAAAATTGGAGCGTAGGAAATATAATTTTCTACACCATTTTCATCTTTACTGATGTAATTTAAAGGTTTACCATTTCTAATATTTTCAGCGATGGAATATTTTTCATTATCTTCCGGGAACAATTCTTCAATTTTTATATTCAAAAAATCTTTATTAGGATGACCAGCAATTAATCCACCGTTTGAAATCATAAATGCATAGCTTCCTTCAAAAGGCTTTATTACCTCAACAATTTCCTGAAAGCGATCTAATGTAATATCAATTGCTACAATACCAACATATTTCCCATCTTCCATAATTGGGGCATTCATACTGGTCATTAAAAATTTATCGGCTTTATTTTCAGTAAAGACGTCTTCATATGGTTCCCAAATAGAAGGTATTGTTTTGGTTTTAATAGCAGCATATAGTTCAGGATCACCATCTAAACTTCTTAGTTCTTGATTGAATTTAATAACTCCGTTTTCACGCCAATAGATAATTACAAATCTACCCGTTGGTTTGTCCCAATCTGGATCAATAGCATTTAGCTCCCAGCTATCCCATAAGCTATAGATTTGTGGGTTACTAATAAAAACCTCGTTGTACATTTTTGTAAAAAGATCTTGCCACTGTTTTGTTGGTAGATACTTATAAGTATGAAAAGCATTTGATAAGGTTTTTACAAGCATCAAATCAGCATCAAGCTTTGCTTTTATATCTTTTGCAGCTTCACTTACATGTTTGTCGGTTACTTTAACAGCATCATTATAAGCCATTTTTCTGGCATTAAAACTAATGTAGCCAACAGCTCCTATATAAATAATTAAGGATGCAGAAATAATAAAAAGCTGAATTTTTTGCTGAATCTTAAGCTTAATTTTCATAGTTTCCGGAAGTAATTTGGTCTTTTATTTATTCTGAAATTCGGTTATGTTATTTGATATTTTTAGAACCTTATAGATTTCACCCTCTTCGTTTCTTATTGGAGTATAGGTTTCTGCAAAAATATATTCTTTGTTATGAATCTTTACTGTTACTTTTTCTTTTATTACAGTTCCTGCTCTTAAATCTCTCCAGAATTTATCGTATTCTGCTTTTTGCTGTTCAGTGAAATCTATATTTCCAGAGTGATGAGTTCCAATAATCTCCTCCTTTGTAAGTTCAAGTAAAGAAAGGTAATTATCGTTTACGTATTGAATTATTCCTTCCAGATTATATTCGATAACAAAGCTTGATGTATTTAGCGCTTCTATTAAACCTCCCATTTCATTGCCTTTACGAGAAGACTCTTCTTGCGTAGCTTGCAGTTCTTCCATATTTTGGCGCATTTCCTCTTCCTGAGCAGCCATTTCTTCAGCTTGCTGTTGCGATCTTTCTAACAGTTCTGAAGTTCTTATATTGATTCTAACAGCCGATAATGTAGAAGCAATACTTTCTCCCAATTTTTCAACAAATTCTATTTCATGCTCTTCAAAAACGTTAAATGATGCTATCTCAAGTGCACCTAAAACATCGTCTTCTAATTTTAAAGGAACAATAAGCAAACTTCCCGGATTAGCACCACCAAGACCAGAAGTAATTTCCATATAATCCTGAGGAATATCAGTCATAAAAACTGTTTTCTTTTCAATGGCACAGGTTCCAATTAATCCTTCACCCAGCTGAATATGTTTTTCCATGTATTTTCTTCTGTCGTATGCAAATGCTGATAGAAGGTTAAAGTAAATATTTTCTTTATCATCGTCGTTAAGTATAAATAAACCACCCTGATTAGCCTTTAAATAGTTTACTAAGCCCATAATAATTTCGGTGGCAAGGTTTTCCATATTATCATTATTCTGACGCAGAATATCAGCAAATTGAGCAAGACCTTCATTGGCCCAACGACGTTTCTCATCTTCCAGTTTTCGTTTTTCATCTTCCGAGTCCGCTTTAACAAGACTGGCTCTCATTTCAATAAGCGATTTTCCCAACACGTCTTCTTCACTAAGCACATCAAACTCATGGTTTAACACACCTTTTCCAATGTTATTAGCAAAATCTACCTTTTTGTTTAATCCATCAATTGAACTATTCAAGGCATTGGTCATTTCTTCAATTTCATCTCCTGTTTCAATTGAAATTTTCATATTCTCATCAACACGACCTTTAGCAAGACTTTTAAGCAGTTCTGTAATTCTGGTAAGCGGATTGGTAATATTCTTACTAATTAATGAAATTAAAAGAGCTAAAACAAGAATTCCAATAATTCCAACGACTAACGAAATCATGAAATTTTTATTCGCCTCTTCCATAATAATACTTTCAGGAACAGAAATCGCAATGGACCATGGAGTGTTAGTATGGATTATATTGATAGGAGCATAGGTGAAATAAGTTTTAACACCATTTTCATCCTTACTTGTATAACTTAAAGGTAAACCTTCTTTAATGTTAGTATTAATATTAAAGTGCTCGTTGTCATTGGCAAAGACCTCTTCGAGAGGAGCGTTAAGGAATTCTTTATTTGGATGTCCGGCAATAATACCTTTATTAGATATAAGAAAAGCGTAGCTGCCTTCAAATGGTCTTATGTCCTCAACAATAACTTGTAATTGTTCGAGAGTAATATCAAAAGAAACAACTGCAACAAATTTCCCATTCTCAACTAAAGGAGCACTTATGCTTGTCATTAATAAAGTTTCAGATTTCCCAGTAGTAATAGCATCCTCATAAGGCTCATTTATTGAGGGAATTAAGGTTGACTTTGTTTCTAAATATAATTCAGAGTCACCATCCATACTTCTGAATTCCTGCAAACCTTTTAGTTCGCCATTATCTCTCCAAAACGAATGACTAATTCGTCCATAAGTTTTATCCCAGGTGGAATCTATCATGCTTAATTCCCAGCTATCCCATAAGCCATAAATATCAGGGTTATTCTTATATACATTAATATACATCTCATGAATCTTTGCTTGCCAATCATCTTTTGGGAAGTTTTTATAAACTCTAAATGCATCAGTAAGCGCCTTAACAGCACCCATATTTGCATTCAAAATAGATTCCATATCTTTTGCAGCACGTTGGGCATAAATATTGGTTTTTTCAACGGCATCATTATAAGCCATTTTTCTGGCATTAAAACTAATATATCCAACAGCACCAACATAAATTATTATGGATGCAGAAATTATAAAAATTTGAATTTTTTGCTGAATTTTTAACCTTATTTTCATACTGTAAGGGTTTTATTCGTTAAAATCACTTATGTTATTTGATATCTTTAGAATTCTTTTAACTTGTCCGTTTTCATCCAAAATTGGAGTGTAAACTTCAATAAATACGAGTGTTTTTCCTTCAACAATATATTTTGTTTTTTCTTTTCTTGTTTGTCCTGTTTTTAGATCGTTCCAAAACTTGTCATACTCAGCTCTTTGTCTCTCTGTAAATTCCATTTTTTCTGAATGATGTGATCCAAGAACATCTGAGCGTCTTAAATTTAATAGATTAAGGTAGTTGTCGTTTGCTTTTGTAATAAATCCTTCAGGACTATATTCAACCACAGAGCTTGATTCCTCCAGAGCATGTAGAAAATTTTCCATTTCTGCACTTTTTCGACTGGCTTCTTCCTGTGTGGCCTGCAATTCTTCCATATTCTGCCGCATTTCTTCTTCCTGAGCAGCCATTTCTTCGGATTGTTGTTGAAATTTTTCAAGCAATTCGTTCGTTTGAATATTAATCTTAACAGAAGATAATGTTGACGCAATATTCTCAGCTACTTTTTCTACAAATTCTATATTATACTTTTCAAACTTTTTGAATGACGCAATTTCTATTACACCATAAACATTATTTTCAAGTTTTAATGGTACAAGTAATAAGGAACCAGGATTTGCTCCTCCTAAACCTGAAGTTATATTAATATACTCATCTGGAATGTCTTCAATATATGTAGTCTCTTTTTCAATTGCGACAGAACCAACTAGCCCATCACCATATTCAATACGCTTTTCGTAATGTTTTTTCGTGTCAAATGCAAATGTAGCGACCATATCCAGAAACATATTGTTCTTATCCTCATCATTAAGAATAAAAAGACCACCTTGATTAGCATCAAGATAGTAAACAAGATTTTTTATTATCTCATTCGATAACTTGTCAAGATTATCGTTATCCTGCCTTAATATTTCTGCAAATTTAGCTAGTCCTTCATTTGCCCACCTTCTCTTTTCATCTTCAGCTTTTCTTGTATTTTCATCCACTTGTGCTTTTTGAAGGCTATCTCTCATATTAACCAATGCTTCACCTAATTTATCCTGCTCACTTAAAACTTTAAATTCATATGATAAATTTCCTTGTCCAATATTGTTGGCAAAATTGGTTTTTAAGTTTAACCCTTCGATTGAACTTTTAAGAGCCAAAGTCATTTCTTCAATTTCATCTCCAGATTTAACATCCATATCAAACTTTGTATCGGTTTGACCAATTGCCAGTTTTTTTAGAAACTCAGTAATTTCTTGAATTGGATCCGAGATGTTTTTGGTAATTATATAAATTGCTATTCCAAGAAGAAAAATCCCAACCAATCCCACTAGAAGCGATATCATAAAATTTCTATCAGCCTGAGCCATAATTGAATTTACAGGAACAGAAACACCTAAAAACCAAGGTGTATTTGATCTTCCTATATTTATTGGAGCTATTGAGATATAGTGAAGTTTGTTATTTTCGTCCTTAGATGAAAGGTTAAAGGCATCTCCATCTTTAATGGTTTTAATAACATCAAAATTCTCACCTGATTTTAATTTAAATTCAGCATATTGATTTAATAATTCTGTTTTCGGATGACCAGCAAATTTACCTTCTTCATTAATCAGAAAGGCATAACTGCCCTCAAACTGGCTCAAATTAATTTCCTCAACCATTTTCTGAAATCTTTCCAGAATCAGGTCAACACCAACCATTCCGTGATATTCATTGTTTATTTGAATAGGTGTTATAAGGCTTGTCATAAGTTTTGAAGATTCGCCTTCATCTGTAAAAACATCAAAATATATAGGAAGAACCATTTCTCTTGCCTGATTTTTGATGTTTGCATACACCTCCGGATCACCATCTAAGCTTCGCACATCCTGTTTTTGAAATATCGACCCATTAACTCTGGAAAAAACATTGGCAATTCTTCCTGTTGGTAGATTCCATTCCGGATCAATCATGTTAAGCTCCCAACTATCCCAAAGCTTATAAAAAATAGAGTTATCGCGGTATACCTCTTCATACATTTTAATAAAAAGAGGATCCCAAGTTTCTCTTGGCATTTCGTGATATACTTTAAAAGCATTTGCAAGAGTTCTTACAACAGCCATGTATTCATTTAGATCAGATTGGATCTTATAAGCGAATTTTTCAGCGCTTGAATTAACAAGTTCAATGGAGTCGTTATAAGTAGTTTTCTTTGCACTAACACTAATATATCCGATCGCAATTGCATAGATTATCACTGAAAGTGAAATTAAAAACAATTGCATTTTATTTTTTAAACTTAACTTAAGCTTCATGCGGACAATGTTTTTTAAAACTGATTAAAAGTTTATTAAATAAATACTTTAAACTGCTATTTATAATCACTAATGTCGATGGCTAATAACAGAATTTTTTCAAATATTTCATTTATCATAACAGGAGTGAAAAAAGTGATTAACTTAAGTTCTTTTCCTGTTTTGTTTTTTAAAAATGTTATTTCCTGATGAGATTTCCCACTCATAACTGTATTTAATATTTTTTGGAACTTTGTAATGTCTCTTTTTGCTACAAACTCTTCCACTTCCATTCCGATGGCTTCACTATGGGTATATTTAAATTTGTCGATAAAAAGATCATTTGCATTTATTAAAGTAGCGTCAAGACTGAATTCTGCTTTTAGCAGAAAAAGATCCATTCCTTGAAGCATTCCACTAAACTCATCGCTTTTACGTGAAGATTCTTCTTGTGTTGCCTGTAGCTCTTCCATATTTTGCCTCATTTCTTCTTCTTGTGCTGCCATTTCTTCTGCTTGTTGTTGCGACTGTTCAAGCAGATATGTTGTTGTTGTATTAATTCGCACAGATTTTAAAGCAGATGCAATACTTTCAGCAGCTTTTTCGGCAAATTCAATTTCATGTTTTTTGAATTTATTAAATGAAGCAATCTCAATTACACCTAAAATGTCGTTCTCAATTTTTAACGGAACAAACAAAAGACTGGACGGGTTTGCACCGCCAAGTCCGGATGTAATTTGTATATAGTCCTGAGGAATTTCTGTTAAATAAATAGTATTTTTTTCAGAAGCACAGGTTCCAACTAAACCTTCGCCTAATTCAATTTCTTTTTTAAGAAACTTTTCGGTGTCATATGCGAATGCAGCCAGTAATTCAAATATAACAGATTGCTTCTCCTGATCGTTATGAATAAATAATCCTCCCTGGTTTGCATTTAGGTAATAAACAAGATTCTTAATAATATTATTTGCCAGTATGCTTATATTATCGTTGTTATTGCGCAGGATCTCAGCGAATTTAGCAAGCCCTTCATTTGACCATCGTCGCTTCTTGTCTTCTTCTGTTCTTTTTTCATCTTCGGATCTGGCTTTTAATAAGCTGCTTCGCATATTTAATAGAGATTTTCCTAACAAATCTTCCTCGCTAACAAGTTCCAAATTATAATCAATATTTCCCGTTCCAATTTGATTTGCAAATTCAGCTTTATTATTTAGTCCTCGAATTGAAGTATTTAATGCCTGGGTCATTTCACCAACCTCATCATTAGTTTTTACTTCCATTATTAACGATTCGCTAATTTTTCCCTTTGCCAGATTCTTGAGTATATCAGTAACTTTTATAATAGGGTCGGTAATGTTTTTAGCAATAATCCATATTACAATAGTTAACAATAGCAATCCTATGAGGCTAACTAATAAAGCTTTATATGAAACAATATTAGCTTTTGATGTTATAATCTTGTTAGGAACCACTATAGCTAATGACCATGGAGTATTTACGTTTTCTACTTTTATTGGAGCAAAAACATAAAAATCTTTCTCATTGTTTGGGTTTTTATATATAAAAGAAAAACTTTCTCCTGATTGCACATTTTCGACAATATTGAATTTTTCACTTAATTCAGGATTCTCAGCACTAATTAATTTACCCATCAATGTAGAGTTAGCATGAGCAACAAAAGTGCCGTCGTTTGATAAAAGAAAGGCATAACTGTTTTTGAAAGGCTTTATTTTTTTTACAATAACCTGGAAGCGTTCCAAGTCAACATCTACTCCTGCAAGCCCTATAAAAGTATTTCCTGGTTTAACAGGAACTGAAATATTCGTATTTATGTATTGATCTTCTTCTCTTCCGGTTGGTGACCAGAGTTTAGGGTCAACAATCATTGAGCCTCCTGAAGATTTCATTGCATAGTAATTACCTGTTATGTCATCACCATCTGTATTTAAACGTAATTCAATCTGATTAATATCTCCATTAGGATCTTTGACCCAACCACTCATGTAACGACCAAATGGTTTACCCCAATCTGGATCAATATAGTTTAATTCCCAGCTTGTAGCTATTGCAAGATAATGTGGATTTTCTGTAATAACATGAAGCTGTTGTTCCAGAAATATTTTGTTCCAGTCTTCCCATGGCAATGATTGAAATGCTTGTCCGGCTTGAGCAAGGGTTTTTGTAATATTGTAATCAGCTGTTAGTTCAGATTTAATCAAATTAGCATACTCGTGTGCATTTTTGTTTGCAACTTCGCGTGCTTCGGTTAATACTAATTGTCTTGATTTTATGGTGAGATATCCTACCGATGCAATAAAAATTAGCATTGAAGTTGTTAGGATATAAACCAGCATTTTTGCATTAATCTTCATACTCAGGTCTTATTGAAAATAACCTTTAAACTTACACTAATTTAGGAAAAAATCAAATTAATGATATCAAATATTAGGCTTACAGGATTTAATAAATTTGTATTGAATAGTTTCGAAGTTCTTTTGAATTTTTTTTAGAGTCACCAAGGATTGAATCCATGAGTTTCCAGAAATGTTTTCCATGGTTTTTCTGGGCAGTATGGCACAGCTCATGAATTATCACATAATCAATAAGATGATCGGGTAAACGAAGTAAATGTAAGTTTAAATTTATGTTGTTTTTACCGGAACAACTTCCCCAAAGTGTTTTATTATTTTTAATAAAAATTTTGTTGAATTTAAAATTGTATTTTTCTGAGAGGATATGGGTTCGTTCAGGCAGAAATTCCTTTGCTTCTTTGCGAAGAGCTTTAATTATTGTAGTTCTTATTATATCCTGAAATTCGGAATTGTTAACTTCAATATGTTCAGGATAAGTTATGTTTATAGATTCTGAAGTTATTTTAGTTTTTATATCGCTGCTGGTATTTTTCCCAACAACTAGTTTTCTATATCTGGTATTAAATGTACTAGTTTCATTGAAGATTGTTCTTTTGCTTTTATATTCTTCAATTTTTGGAAGATGATTTAATATCCACGACCTTTTTCTTTCAACCACATTTAATGCAAAACGATAGCTAACATAATATGGAAAATTTACCACAACTCCATTTTCTGGACGAATTGAAATGCTTACATTTTTTGATCTTTTGTTTTTTCGGAATCTAACATTTCCAATACTTTCAACATGAATTATTTTCTCAGACATTTTACAATATTAACAAAATGTGTTTTAATCAAAAATTTTTGATAGCTTTTGAAGTAAACTTTGGAAAGTTATTGGCTTAAGAATATAATCACTATAACCCAAATCTATAATTTCGTATTCCTGATCGTCAGTTGCGTATGCTGTTTGAGCTATTACCGGTATTTTAATACCATCCTTAATTAAATGTTTAAGAGCCTCATGCCCATTCATAATTGGCATGTTAATGTCCATAAGAATTATGTCAAAATCAGAATCTTTTGCTACCATATCAATAACTTCTTTCCCGTCTTTTGCCCAGTAGATTTTAGCTTTTGTTTTTGACAGTAAGGTAAATAATAACTTATAATTTGTTTCTACGTCTTCGGCAATTAATATTTTTTTATTGCTCCAATCAATATTTTCAACAATCATTGGTTCTTTGCGAAGCTTTATGTCTGGTTTTACAACATCATAAGGTAGTGTAAAATAAAATTCAGAACCTTCTGCCTTTTTTGATTCAACCCAAAGCTTACCTCCAAGTAATTCAACAAGGCTTTTACACAATGATAATCCAATGCCAGTACCTCCATGTTTTCTGGTTGTTGACTCATCGGCCTGACGAAAACGATCAAAAATAAAATCAATCTTATCTGCATTTATACCAATTCCGGTATCTTTTACAAAACAAACTATTTCCTGACCTTTAATATGATATCCAAATTCTACTTTTCCTTTCTCGGTAAATTTCAATGCATTATCCAATAAATTGGAATAAACCTGTCTTAGTCTTTTTAAGTCGGTTAAAACATATAGTTCTTTATCGTTAATTTCTTTTTGTAATGTAATATTTATTTTATCGAGTTTCATGTTCTTTTTCTACACAAAAAAATCAACAAGTAGGCAACACAGTATTGTGTGTAAATTACGATTGGTTTTATTTACAGTAAGAGTTGATGATTCTACTTTGGAAATATCAATTATATTATCGATAATTTCCATCAATAAATTTCCACTATTTGCTAAAATTCTTAAATACTCTTTTTGAT
>DAOWGM010000113.1 GCA_030637515.1 Bacteroidales bacterium | reverse complement strand
AGGCCATGCCGGAACTCTTGATCCTTTAGCTGAGGGATTACTTATTGTTTGTACCGGTAAAGCAACAAAAAAGATAAATGAATTAATGGCTGATGAGAAGGAGTATATTGCTACTATTGAATTAGGAAAAACAACTCCTTCGTATGATTTAGAAACAGAATATGATAAAACATTTCCAATTGATCATATTAATGAAGATGAAGTAAAAAAAGCTATTAAAAAGTTTATTGGAGAACAAGATCAAGTACCTCCAATTTATTCTGCAAAAAATATTAATGGTAAAAGAGCATACGATTATGCCAGGAACAATGAAGAAATTGTTTTAAAATCAAATAAAATTATAATTACAGAAATAGAGTTGATGGAATATAGTTTGCCCAAAATTGTATTACGAATTGTTTGTGGTAAGGGAACTTATATCAGGTCACTTGCCCATGATCTGGGAAAAGAATTAAATAGCGGAGGGCATCTGACAAAATTAATTCGCACACGTATAGGAGACTGTAAATTAGAATCTTCTATAAATATAGAAGAATTTGAGAAAATTATATCAACTTTGTAACCAATTCAATATTACTGCGTATAAGCAAGGCGCAAATGTATAAGCTATATAAACGTAAAAAATAAATAATAATCATATGAAATTATCTAAGTTTAAGTTTGATCTTCCGAAAGAATTAATTGCAAAATTTCCTTCTGAAAATAGAGATGAATCCCGTTTGTTGGTAGTACATAAGGATACAGGAAAATTAGAACATAAGATTTTTAAAGATATTGTTAATTATCTTAATGATAAAGATGTAATGGTATTTAACAATACTAAAGTATTTCCTGCACGTTTATATGGTAATAAAGAAAAAACAGGAGCAAAGATTGAAGTATTCTTATTGCGGGAATTAAATCGCGAACAAAAATTGTGGGATGTTTTAGTTGATCCTGCACGAAAGATAAGAATTGGCAATAAACTTTATTTCGGAGAAGATGATGCTTTAGTAGCTGAGGTTATTGATAATACTACTTCAAGAGGACGTACATTAAGATTTTTGTACGATGGCTCATATGAAGAGTTTAAAAAGACTCTTCACGATTTAGGCGAAACACCTTTGCCACGATTTATTAATAGAGAAGTAGAACCTGAAGATAGAGACCGTTATCAAACAATTTATGCAAAACACGAAGGAGCTGTTGTAGCACCAACTGCAGGAATGCACTTTAGTCGCGAGCTTATGAAACGATTAGAGATTAAAGGAATTGATTTTGCTGAAATTACTTTGCATGTTGGTTTAGGAAATTTCCGTACTGTAGATGTTGAGGATCTTACAAAACACAAAATGGATTCTGAAAAAATTCATATTTCGGAAGAAGCTGTTAAGATAGTTAATAAGGCTAAAGATAATAAAAGTAACATTATTGCTGTTGGAACAACTGTATTAAGAACTTTAGAATCTTCAGTATCGACTATAGGCCATTTAAAACCATACGATGGATGGACTAATAAGTTTATATTTCCTCCATACGAAGTAAGAGTTCCGAATATGATGATTTCAAACTTTCATTTACCTCTTTCAACTTTATTAATGATGGTTTCTGCCTTCGGAGGGTACGATCTTACAATGAAAGCATACAAAACGGCTATTAAAGAAAAATACAGGTTTGGAGCTTATGGTGACGCGATGTTAATTTTATAATATAATAATATTGTTAAGAACGAAATGGGTTAGCAAATATTTGTTAACCCATTTTTTTTAACAATTTGCTGAATAATGTTCCTTGTTCACCAGTTCTCTATACTTTGAAACAACTTTTTTAAAATCTTCCCATACAGGTTTCTTTAGCTGAGTATTTCTTAGTAATGCCGATGGATGAAATGTTGGCATAACAAGCCTGTTATTCCAGCTTATCCATTCGCCACGGACTTTGGTGATTTTTGCATTAGGATCGATTAATCCTTTTAGGGCTGTTGCTCCAAGTAGAATAATAATTTTGGGGTCAATCAATTCAATTTGCTTATACAAATAAGGAATGCAAATTTCTCTTTCTTCAGGTAATGGATCTCTGTTATTGGGAGGCCTGCATTTTACAATGTTTCCGATAAATACATGTTCCTTTCTGTTAAAACCACAAGCCTCAAGTATTTTATCAAGGAGTTGGCCTGATTTTCCAACAAAAGGCTTCCCTTGCTGATCTTCATAATAACCGGGGCCTTCCCCGATGCACATTATTTCAGCATTTCTAAAACCGTCCCCAAATACAACATTATTTCGGGTTTTACTCAAACTACATTTTGTGCATTGATTTATTTCTTGTCTTAATACTTCAAATTCATCCATAAGTGATAGGATTTTAATTCATTGCATTTTGCGGAGTCCCATTTAACCATTTAAGTATATTTTCAATTACAATTTTTCCACGTAACTCTATAGCTTCTTTAGTTGCATATCCTATGTGAGGTAATAATATTGTATTTGATGCATTAAATAAAGGATGATCCTGGTTTAATGGAGGTTCTTTTTCATATACATCTATTGCAGCACCTGCAATTTTATTATTGATAAGAGCATTTGAAAGAGCATTATAATCTACAATAGGGCCGCGAGCTGTATTAATTAAAATAGCATTTGCTTTTACTAATTGTAGTTCTTTTTCACCTATTAAGTTTTTAGTTTCATTTGTAAGTGGAACATGAAGTGATATAATATCACTTTGTTTTAATAGATACTCAAATTCTGAAAATTCGACATTAGGAATGTTTTTTGAAGATCTGCTGTATGCTAAAACTCTACACCCAAAAGCATTTGCCAAGCCTGCAATTTGCGATCCAATTTGTCCTAATCCTATAATCCCGAAAGTTTTCCCACTTAACTCAGAGCCTAAAAATCCTTCGCGAGCAGATAATTTTCTTGTTTGAGAATCATTCCAAATAATTTTCCGGTATAAACTAATTGCCAATCCAATGGTGAGTTCAGCCACAGCATGGTTCGAATAACCTGCTGCATTTGAAACAAAAATATTTTTTTTGGTACATAAATCCATAGGTATATGATCGACACCCGCAAATGCGACTGAAATCATTTTAAGATTTTTACATTCATGAATTACTTCTTCTGAAATAGGCAGATTACTTAAAATTATCGCATCAGCATTTTGAGCTCTTTTTATAATTTCCGTATCATTTTCAGGTCTTGCACTGTACGATATAAACTCATGATTTCGGGACACAAAATCAGCTTTTATTTTTATTAATTCTTCAGGATTAATACCAATAGGTTCAAGGATAACTATTTTCATTTTATACGTTTATTTTTCCTTAAAAGTAAAAATAAAAAAAGGGAGTTCAAAACTGAACTCCCTTAGATGTTATATGCTTGTAAAAGATTATTGTTTAATTGAAAATCTTTTAAATTCAGAAACTGTTAAATCTTTATCAGTTTGTTGTAAATATTGCTGAACTGACATTTTGTTTTCTTTAATAAAAGCTTGGTTTAATAAAGTACTTTCTTTAAAGAATTTGTTTAATTTACCTTGAGCAATCTTGTCAACTAAGTTTTCAGGTTTTCCTTCAGCTATAGCTTGATTTCTGCCAATTTCAAGTTCTTTTTCAATAACATCTTTAGAAACTTGATCTTGATTAATTGCTACAGGCTCCATGGCTGCAATTTGCATTGCAACATCTTTGCCAACCTGTTCTTCAATTCCACCTTTTGTTAATCCAACTAAAGTAGCAAGTTTTTTATCGCTATGAATGTATGAAGCAACTTGTTCTGCTTCAATTTTATCAAAATATGCTAATTCTAGTTTCTCACCAATAATACCTGTTTGCTCAATAATTTTTTCAGCGATTGTAACACCTTCAAAATCCATGCTTTTTAAACCATCAAGGTTTTCCGGTAAATTATTTAATGCTTTATCTAAAATATTGTTTGCAAATTTTACAAAACCTTCATTTTTAGCAACGAAATCAGTTTCGCAATTTAATGCAATAATAGCTCCTTTAGTATTGTCAGTATTTGTTTTTGCTAACACAACACCTTCAGATGTTTCTCTGTCTGAACGTTTGCTTGCAAGAGCCATTCCTTTTTCACGGATAATTTGTGTTGCTTTATCAAAATCTCCTTCAGCTTCAACTAGTGCTTTTTTGCAATCCATCATTCCGGCACCGGTCATTTTCCTTAACTTATTTACTTCAGTTGCAGTAATTTGAGCCATTGTTATAATTTTTTCTGTTAAATAATAATTATTTTGTTTCTTTCTCGTCTGCTGGACTAGCAGGTTTAGCTTCCGCCTTTATTTCTTTAGCTTCTGCCTTTTTCGCAGGGGCTTTCTTTTCTTTAGCCTCGTCTGCTTTTACTTCCT
>DAOWGM010000116.1 GCA_030637515.1 Bacteroidales bacterium | reverse complement strand
TTCAAACGGATTATCACGGCATGCATCAAGTATAATAATATTGATATCATTTTGAGCTTCTTCCATTTTTCCAAAAATTCTGTCAGCTCGTACACAGTTATATTCAACATCTGATTCTGCCTTTAAAACTGCATCCACAGGAATTAAATAATTAAAGCCTTTGGCCTGAATGCCATGACCTGCATAAAAGAACAAACCAACATCATAGTGCTTCAACTTGTTCCCAAAATCATCAATGGCCTGAGTCAGCTTCTTTTGTGTCAGGTTTTCATGTCTGATTACTTTAAACCCAAGTTCTTTAAGTGACTTTTCCATAGATTTTGCATCATTTTCAGGGTTGGACAGAATACTATTGGTGTAGTTCCCATTACCAATAACTAATGCTAAACGACGTTCCTGGGAATTTGCTGTGGTGAAGAAAAAGATTAATGCTATTCCGATAAGTATTTTTTTCATTTCTTGCTTTTAAGGATTTAAATTATTCTTACCATTAAAATAAAAAAACAAGAGAGTAGAAGATTTAAATATGATAAGCCATATTTAACTTAGCAATTTACAAAAAAATGAACTGAAAGTCAATATTTTACAATTCGTCATAAATCTTTTTGCAAATTTTATTCTAAGCAAATATTATTGTTACAGTTATTTTCAAAACAAGATTTTTATCATACCCGAGATTACACTATTTTATTTATTTTTGTCATTAAATAATAAAAAATAACGAGCTATGTTTAAAACAAATGAATATTTCGACGGAAAAGTAAAATCAATTGCTTTTGAAGCTGCTGAAGGTGCAACAACAATTGGTGTTATGGCTGAAGGTGAATATGAATTCGGAACTTCTACAGTAGAATACATGACTGTTACTTCTGGTGTAATGACTGTTCAATTACCAGGCGAAACTGAGTGGAAAGACTACAAAGAATTTGAAACTTTTATCGTTGCAAAAGATGTTAAGTTCAAGGTTAAAGTTAATGGTGATACTTCTTATCGTTGTTTGTATAAGTAATTGTTGAAGTGAAGTAGAAGCATAAAAAACGCTCTTGTCATTCTGAACGACTGCCTTTTGTAGGCAGAAAGTGAAGAATCTCTGTAATATTTGCATTAGATTAACTTCGTTGAGTTCGCTAAAGCTCGGTTCTTCGTTACACTCAGAATGACTTGATACATTTAAAAAATACAATGAACAGTAATTGTTCATTGTATTTTTTTATTTGATACCGATATGTTTATATTTGCATAATGAATGAAATTTAACAGTTATGGCAGGCCCAAAAGGTTCAAAGTATTACGATATTTTCTTAAAATTCAAAGTGTGGTTAGATCATGCTGATGGAGAAAGTATTTTAGGAAATGGTAAGTTCGAATTAATAGATTATATCGATCAACTGGGATCACTAAAAGCAGCTGCAGATAAAATGGGAATAAGCTATAGAAAAGCTTGGGGAATGATTAAAGATGCAGAAGAAAAGCTTGGTTTTTGTTTAACAGATAAGCATCGTGGCGGGCAACATGGAGGAAATTCTGTTTTAACTCCTGAAGGAAAAGAATTGATTGAAGCATATAAAGAATTATTAGTCGAATTTGATGATGCTATTTACCAGATAACCAAAAAGTTTTTCAATAAAGTTAATAAATGATTACATCTAAATTAGTAAATAAATATATTTCATGGTTCGATAATTATGTTAACCAATTTATAAAACAATTTCCAGACTTAGCTGAGAATATTGAGATAAAGGCTGGTCATTGCAGGTTGGTTAGCAATGAAGCATTTGATTTAGCAACAAATCTTAAGTTAACAGATGAAGATATATTATTAGCAGAAACAATTGGATTATTTCATGATGTAGGTAGATTTAGGCAATATGTAAAATATCAGACCTTTTCGGATTCAAAATCACAAAATCATTCAGAGTTAGCTGTTGAAGTTTTAAAAGAAAACAATATTCTTAAAGACTTATCTGCAGATACCCAGGAGATCATTTTTAAATCTATAATAAATCATAGTAGAGCTGAAATCATTCCTGATAAAAACGAAAGAGTGATTTTCTTTTCAAAATTAATTCGTGATGCAGATAAATTGGACATTTGGCGATTAATTACTGAATATTATATGGTAAAAGAGCAAAAAGAGAATAAAACACTTGAGCTTGAATTATCCAATAATGATGAAATAAGTGATGATGTTTTTGAAGCTATCATCAATAAAAAAGTTGTATTAAAAGAATCGATGAAAACTTTAAATGATTTCAAACTATTACAAATTGCCTGGTTATTTGATTTAAACTTCGATTACTCAATTAAACGACTTTACGATAAAAAATACCTTGATAAAATATTTGATTCTTTACCAGAAAATGAAAAGGTAAACCAAGTTAGAGATGTTGTTAATGAGTATTTTAAACATCATATTGAAACATTAACATATTAATAGATGTTATTTGAAGTATTATATTAATTTTGCTCAAAAAATTTCAGATGATTACTATAGAAGAAGCATATAAAATTGTATTACAAAATGCCAGTCAATTGGAAACAGAGAAGGTGTATTTTACCGATTCTTTAGGGCGTATTTTAGCTGAAGATGTAAAATCTGACATTGAAATGCCTCCTTTCGATAAATCAGCAATGGATGGTTATGCTTGTCGAAAACAAGATGTATATAATACTCTGGAAATTATTGAAGTGATTCCTGCAGGAAAAACTCCTGAAAAAGAAATTGGACAGAATCAATGTGCAAATATAATGACAGGAGCGCCAATTCCGAAAGGAGCAGATTGTGTTGTGCAGGTTGAGTTAACTGAAGAAACAGATGGTGAAACTGTGAAAATTAATGAAATTCCTGCTCGTGACAATATAAGTTTTAAAGGTGAAGATGTAAAAGTTGGAACCAAGGTTTTAGATAAAGGAACAAAAATTGAAGCTCAACATATTGCTGTTTTTGCTGCTGTTGGATATACTGATGTGTTGGTTTACAAACAACCCAAAGTAGGAATTATTTCTACAGGTGATGAATTGGTCGAGCCACAAAACAAACCGTCTTTATCACAAATCAGAAATAGCAATGGTTATCAGTTAATTGGTCAAGTAAAAGCTTGTGGTGCTATTGCAAATTATATTGGAATTGCAGAAGATACTCCTGAAGATACTTTCGATAAAGTGAGTAAGGCATTAAAAGAAAATGATATTGTATTATTAACCGGTGGAGTTTCAATGGGAACTTTTGATTTTGTACCACAAGTTTTGGAACAGGCAGGAGTTAAGATTGAATTTGATGCAATTGCTGTTAAACCTGGTAAGCCAACGACCTTTGGAATGGCAGATAAGAAGTTTTGCTTTGGATTACCTGGAAATCCTGTATCATCATTCGTTCAGTTTGATTTACTGGTTAAACCATTAATTTATACTCTAATGGGACAGGTTTACAAACCATTAGATATTCAAATGACTTTAGGTGTTGATTTTAAAAGAAGAAATCCGGATAGAAAAGCATACTTCCCAATAATCATCGAAAATGGTGAAGTTTTACCTGTTGATTATCATGGTTCGGCACATATTCATGCATTATCTTCGGCACATGGAATTATTTCTATGGAGATAGGACAAAAAGAGATAAAAAAAGGAGAGAAAGTTCATGTTCGACAGATTTAATCGAAAAATAAATTATTTAAGAATTTCTGTTACTGATAGGTGTAATTTACGTTGCGTATATTGTATGCCCGAAAATGGAGTTCCTTTATTAAAACATGAAGAAATCCTTAATTTTGATGAAATTGTTGATTTTACAAGAATTGCAGTTAGTAAGGGCGTTGACAAAGTACGTATTACGGGTGGAGAACCATTGGTTCGAAATGGAATCGTTGATTTAATTTCTATGATTTCGAGCATTGACGGAATTAAAGATCTTGCAATGACAACAAACGGTATTTTTCTCGACAAATATGCTAAAGATTTAGTTAAAGCAGGCTTACATAGAGTGAATATTAGTTTGGATACTATTAATCCTGAAGAATACAAGAAAGTTACTCGTGTTGGCAATATTCAAAAAGTTTTTGATGGAATACAAGCAGCAAAAAAAGCAGGACTTAATCCAATTAAAATAAATTGTGTTATTCAAAAAAGTAGTCTTGAACCACACGCTGTTGAAGTAGCTAAATATTGTAATGAGAACAATTTACAGATTCGTTATATTAAAGAAATGGATCTTGAAAAAGGCGAATTTTCTGTTGTTCAGGGAGGTTCAGGCGGCGATTGTGGTACTTGTAATCGAATACGATTAACTGCAAATGGCGATATAAAACCATGTCTGTTTAGTAATTTAGCTTACAACGTAAGGGATTTAGGTGCTGAAAATGCAATTAATGCAGCTATAGAGAACAAGCCAATAAGTGGTCATGTAAATCATACAAGCAAATTTTATAATATAGGTGGATAAATTTTAGTTTCGAGTTTAAAGTTAAAAGTTATGAGTAAGTTAAGTCACGTTGATGATTCAGGTAAAGCCAATATGGTTGATGTAGGATCTAAAGCAGATCAAAAGAGAGTTGCAAAAGCAACAGGTCATATTACCTTAAAACCAGAAACTATTCAGTTAATTCAGGATAACTCCATGAAAAAGGGTGATGTATTAACAATCTCTGAAGTCGCTGGAATTCAAGGTGGAAAAAGAACAAGCGAACTAATTCCTTTGTGTCATCCATTACAAATTACAAAGTTAGATGTTAAAGCCACAATCGATAATACAGGAGTTCGTATTAATTCTGAAGCTCGCTGTGTAGGAAAAACTGGGATTGAAATGGAAGCTTTAACAGCAGTTTCTGTTGCACTACTTACCGTTTACGATATGTGCAAAGCTGTCGATAAAGAAATGAATATTGATGAAATAACTTTGATTGAGAAAACTAAAACAGATTTGTAATTATATTTTATAGAGATTCCCCATCAAGTGCGGAATGACAACAAAAATTAATTCTTCTCATTTGTCATTCCGGCCGAAGAGCCGGAATCCAATTATGCAAAACTCAAAATTGCTTTCCCTTTACGAATACCATCCACTTTACATTGAATGGTTTTTCCAAACTTACGATCTGAGATAATATCTCGAGAACGAACTTTTGTTTCCACTCCATAAATATCTTCAACAAGAATTACATTTTCTTCTTTTCCCAAAGGATCAAAATCCTTCTCTGTTCTTAAATATTTAAAGGAATAAATTTTCCCAACTTGGTAATGCAGATGAACAGGTTCAATTTTTAGGTGTCCATCGTTATGAAATTTTGTAACTGTACATTCAACTTTTTGTCCAATTGTAAATCCGTAATGTTCATACATATCCTTTTTTAAAGAATATAAGTTCTCATTCGCGTCTTTAAGGATATAATGTTCAATACTCTTTTCGAGTGGTTTTGTTTCAATTACTGTAAACCAATAGTTTTGACCAATACTTAATTTATTATCTGAAGTTTTTGTTTCTGGGATAGCAAGGTATAATTCGCCTTTTTTAATTCTTAAAATTTTGCATTGAAGGTCTTTAATATTTCCCGACAGCTTCCAATCTTTAGGTAATGAACATATAATCTCTTCTCCAAACAGATCTTTTACAACTGCTGCCTTTTCTTTTTCTCCAACAGAATTAACATGATCAATGATTTTTATAAAATCAAAACTATAAGTTTGTCCTACTTTATAAACTGGATTTTCAGGTTCTAAATAAATTTTTCCACTACAATTAATTTTATCGATTTTGCAATTTATTTCTTGATCGATTTTTAAGTTGTAATGCTTATAATGAATTGATTTTAGAAGATGTTTTCCGCCTGATTGATTCTTAAGAATATAAAAAGATTCTTCGGTTCCCGGAATCTCAGTAAAACCATCTATTGTGAATAGATGTGTTTCGCCTTCTTTAAATTTATGTTGTGTATTATTCTCTGACATATTATTATACAAAAATACTTTTTTTCGGAATCTAAACATATATTAAATATCTAATGTTTACATATTAGTTTTTATTAAATTTGTTGCGATTAAAATTCATACTAAAAAACCAATAATAAATATGATAAAAGTACTTTCCGTTAATGTTTCGGAAGAAAAAGGAGTAATAAAAAAACCTGTTGATCAGATTGTTATTACTGAGAGTGGAATAGAGAATGATGCGCATGCAGGAGATTGGCACAGACAGATTAGTTTGTTGGCAAAAGAAAGCATCGATAAATTTGAAGAAGTACTTGGAAGAAAACTTGAGTTTGGAGAATTTGCCGAGAATATCACTACAGAAGGTATCACTTTATATACAATGAAACCCGGCGATAAACTTTTTATTGGTAATGTTGAAATGGAAGTAACACAAATTGGCAAAAAATGTCATGGCGACGGATGTGCTATTTTTAGTCAAGTTGGAAAATGTGTAATGCCCAAAGAAGGAATTTTTGCAAAAGTTATAAAAACCGGAACAATAAAACCCGGTGATGAAATAATTTACAAATCTCAAGAACAGTAGTAAAATGAGCGAAGCAAAAGTATTATCGGTAAGTCTATCTTCTGAGCGTGGACCTAAAAAATCAGTAAATGAATTAAATCTAAATTCAAAAGGAATAATTGGCGACGTTCATGCTAAAATATGGAATCGACAGGTAAGTATTATCGATATCTTTCATATAAATAAATTTAGAAAACTTACCGAAGCTCGTGATACTGAATTTGGAGAATTTGCAGAAAACATCACCTCAGAAGGATTACAAGACATCGATTTTAAAACTTTTGATCTGTTAAAGATTGGTGATGCTGTATTAGAAGTAACCCAAGTTGGAAAACCTTTTCATGATCAGTTTCGCGAGTTAGGAAATTATGTGATGCCACGCGTTGGGATCTTTTGTCGTGTTAAAAAAGAAGGTACTATAAAAGCTAAAGATAAAATCGAATATATTCCAAAAGTATATAAAGCTTTAATTGTTACTTTAAGCGACAGAGCAAGTGCTGGAGAATATGAGGATGAAAGTGGACCTAAAGTAAAAGAACTTTTAGAAAACTATTTAAAAAAGATTAAAGTACGATATTATATTGATCATAAAATTATTCCTGATAATGCTGATGAATTGAAAGATATTTTGACTCAAGCAAAGAATGAAAAGATTGATTTTATCATTACAACTGGTGGAACAGGAATAGGGAAAAGAGACATTACTGTAGATGTTGTTCAGGATATGCTGGATAAAGAGATTCCCGGAGTAATGGAAATGATTCGAATGAAATATGGACAGGAAAAACCAAATGCTTTGTTAAGCAGAGGTATTGCAGGAGTTATGAATGACAGTCTTGTTTACACATTACCAGGAAGTGTAAAAGCAGTACAGGAATATATGACAGAAATTCTAAAAACATTGCAACATTTAATATATATGTTGCACGGAATTGATGCACATTAATTATATTTGAACCATCTAATTTATTACCCAAACCTAACCATTGATTAACTATGAACAGAGATGAAGCTTTAAGCTTATTAAAGAAGTATGTGCGGAGTGAAAAAATGCTTTATCATTGCTATTCATCAGAAGCAGTAATGAGAGCACTGGCAAAAAAGCTGGATCGTAATGTGGAGAAGTGGGGACTTGCTGGCTTGCTTCACGATATCGATTCTAAAATTACAAATGCCGATCCTAAAAAGCATGGGCTGGTTGCCGTAGACCTTCTTCTTGATGAAGGAATTAATGCAGAAATCGTTGACGCTATTAAGATGCACAACGAAGAAGCAACAGGACTTGAAAGAAAAACAGAGTTTCAACATGCACTTGCAGCAGGAGAAACAATTACAGGACTTATTTATGCAACAGCTTTAGTTTATCCCGACAAGAAAATTAAAGATGTTAAAACAAAATCGGTTACTAAACGCATGAAACAAAGCGCCTTTGCCGCTTCTGTAAGCCGAGAAAATATTATGGAATGTGAAAAAATCGGTCTTTCTTTGAATGACTTTACTGAAATTGCTCTTAATGCAATGAAAGAAATAGCCGAGGATATTGGAGTGTAATCAGCTTTAATGCAGATACTTAATAGTTGTTTTTATTAAATTTATCAAGTGTAAGATGCAATATTTTTAATTTGAACTCTTTCTAAATTAACAATAAACTTTATAGATAAATAATTGAATCACAAAAACTTTCATCCTCTGATATTGAGTAAGTAAGATGCAAGGCACAAGCGTTTATATTTTTCATATATTTGAAAGCTTAATTTATATTAAGTAAGGACCTAACCTTAATACTTACATTTTCGCAAAATGCGATACAATTAATAACAATTGTTTAACGAAAACAAAAGTTATGGAATCATACAAGGAACATAACAAAGTATCAGCAGTAATTCTTGCCGGAGGTGCAAATAAAAGATTCAACGGAAAAACTAAAGCTAACATACAAATTAGCGGTGTACGTATAATTGCACGTACAATTAAAGTTTTACATGAGCTTTTTGATGATATTATTATAGTAACAAATACTCCTGAAGAATTTAAAGGTTATAAGCATTATACTTTAGTACCCGATGAAATAAAAAACGTTGGTCCTTTAGGTGGAATACATGCAGCTTTGAAAGTTGCAAAGAATGATGCAGTATTTGTTTTTGCAAGTGATATGCCTTGCATTTCAAGTGAGATTGTTAAAAAGCATATTGAATTTTATAACAAAAGAAAATGTGATGCGGCTATTCCAAGAATTAAGGATTTTAAAGAACCGCTTCATGCTATTTATAACAAAAGTATATTCGATAATTTAAATGATTTTCTTGGTGGGGCTGATAAATATTCTATTGAGAATTTTATAAAAGATTTGAATGTAAGATATCACAATCTTGAAGATCTTGAAGAATATCGTAAAGCTTTTATAAATATCAATACTCCTCAGGATTTAACTTGTATGGAGCTATATTCTGAAACGCATTTTTATTAAAAGAAACTATATATATATTATAAAGCCACTATCAATTGATGGTGGCTTTTCTTGCTTTTCGGCAGACAGGTTTATTTTCTCTTTGGCTTGTATTCCTTTACAGTAATCTTAGGAACAGGATCATAACCATGTGTTCCCCAAGGGTGACATTTAGACAATCGCTTTAATCCCATCCAGCTGCCTTTGAAAGGACCATGAACTTTAACTGCCTCAATAAAATATTCTGAACAAGTTGGTGTATGTCGGCACGATGCAGGAGTAAACGGAGAAATTCCCCATCTATAAAAATATACAGGGATCAGTAATATATATCCGACTATTTTCTTTAGAAATTTTAACATTCATTTTTATTTGAATGCAAAGTTATAGTATTTATCATACAAAAAAAGCTGTCTATGTTTCGATAAACTCAACATGACAACTTTTTTTATAATTCATGGTCACACTGAGCCTGTCGAAGTGTAGACCATATAATTACAACTAATTATATATTTTTCGTTTTATATTCTTTTTCTCTCTCTTCAGCTTTAATATCCCATTCAGGAACTACTTCTTTCATAAATCGCTCTTTATCAGTATTCATTTTTTCAGCATCTAAGCCAATGTATTTTTGAGCCTTCGCTTTAGTATCAATGTCCGGATAAGGAACCTCCTGGTTATAATCTAAATCTGCAAGGATTCGTGCCAGTTTTAATCTTGCTTCCTGAGCAATATTTATTCCGGTTGATATAATTCTTCCTGATTCAATTGGGCTATGAAATGAACCACCATGACTGGCAGCAACATAATCCCAACGCCATTGTGCGTGTCTTATGTCTTGTAAAACGTTTGTCATTTTATTTTCATTTACTCCCAACTCCCAGGCTTTACCAGCTTCAACGTGTGCACGAACCAATAATTCTTCCAATTTATCTCTATTTTCTTTTATTTTATCTTGTCTTTCGTAAACATTAGCTAAAAGCTCAGTTGTTTCTTCTCTGTGACAAACCTGACATGTATTAGCAATATTATTTAATGGGCTTTGTATTTTATGATCAGTAAACTTTTGACCTCCTTCATTAATGTATGGCATATGGCAATCGGCACAGGCTAATCCTCGTTGCGCATGAATTCCTGTTTGAAATAATTCAAAATCAGGATGCTGTGCTTTTAACATTGGCGCTTTACTAATTGTATGAATCCAATCTTTAATTTCATATTCGTCATAATAAGCTTCCATTGCTTCAACAGATGTTCCCTTGTCCCAAGGAAAAGTAAGGTATTTTCCATCTCCCTTAAAATAATATTCCACATGACATTGTGCACAAGCCAATGAACGCATATCTTGATGACTAACCGTATTAATATCAATACCCATTCTTTGATATGCCTCAACTAAAGCCGGTCGTGATATTCTCAAATTCATATTTTGTGCATCGTGGCAATCAGCACAACCAATATTATTTACTATTTCATGACCTAAGGTTTCCCATGATCCTTTATAAAATTCAGCAACGCCCATTTCTTCCATTTTTCTTGGTACATCAGGGCTTTTACAAGTCCAACAAGTATTTGGCATTGGACTTTTTTTGCCATCAACTGGTGCTCCAGTACGAAGAATTTTATGCATATCATTTATTGCATGCTCATGCCCTTTTCCCTGGTTATATTCCTTTGCAAAACCATAACCTGCCCAAAGAACAACTAAGCGTGGATCTTCCTCTAACATGTCTCTATGTTCGCTTCCATTATACTTACTTTTAAATGACTGATCTTCGGTCTGAAGAAATTTATTATACTGTCGTGGAAAGTTTTCACCCCAAACATCGTTTCTTGGCTCCCATTGAGAATGCTCAATTTTAGGTGTGTAAGCAAAAACAGCTTCGGCTCTCCGTTCAACAATAGAAGAAGCAAGTAAACCTAAAAAGAAAACAATAATTATAGTTGCTAAAAAAAGAACCCATCCTTTATATGGTTTTTCTTTGATTTGATCGGTAATTGGTTTCATATCAATATAATTTTATTCTATTTATGATTATTCGTTCGTTATTTCATTAATCCAATCAGGAACTGGACTTTCAGGCAAAGGTGCAATAGCATCAGGAACAGTTGATAAACCATTTACTCTTCCATGTGGTGTTTCTCTATGACATTCCCAGCAAAGCCTTTCTTCTCTTTCAGAATGAAATGCCTTATTATTTATTTGCTGTTCGGCTCCAGTTAATAGTTGCTCATGGCAACGCAAACAATTCTGTTGAACAACTCCAATTCCTTCTTCCTTAATATGTATTACCTGTGGTTCTGCTCGTAAAGTAAAAATAGTAGCATGTCTTAAACCATCTTTTGCTTTGAAATAGTAATGCGAAAAAACATTATTATGTGGCACATGACAATCATTACAACTTGCTACTTCCCTATGCGAGCCATGGTTCCAGGTAGCAAATTGAGGAACCATAACGTGACAATTTATACAAGTTTGTGGATTATCCGACAAGTATGAACTCGCTTTTGATAAATAAACAGAATATGCTGAAAATCCAATAAAGATTGCCAAAACAATTGTTACAGGCAACTTCCATTGGTCGGGAGGAATTATTTTAAACAAGAATTTTCTCATTTCTTATTAAGATTGAATACTTTTCGATAAAGTTATAATAATATAATAGATTTTAGGTATTTAAATGCTTTAAATCTCTTATTGTTTACTTTAATATTAATTTGCTGATTAGTCCAGTTTTCTTACTTTCTGAAATAAAGTAGCAGCATCAATCATCTTGGCAAAGCTTACTTTTTGACCTGTTTTAATTGATTCATACTCAAACCCATCTTCCCCTTCAAGTAAAACACTTTCACCCATCTCGTATCTTAAACAATCGACTTTATCACCTGTAAATAACGGAGCACCATTTAAATCCTGGAGCTGTTTACTTTTCTTTTTCTTTTTAAATAAATTGAATGCCATGATATTTTTTTATACAATTTACTGAAAAATAAAAAAAGCTGCAATGAGTTTCATTGCAGCTTTAATAGTTTATATTGGTTTTAATTAATAAAGTTCAGGATATTTTTTGGAATCTGATTCATTCATCATTGAATAAATGGCTTCAAAAACATCTTCAGCATTAGGATTAGAAAAATAATCTCCATCACTTGTATAAGCAGGACGATGGTCTTTTGCAGTAATAGTTCTTGGCTCTGAATCTAAATAATAATAAGCACTTTGATCTTCTAAAACCTTTTGCAGCATAAAAGCAGTAGCTCCTCCGGGAACATCTTCATCAAAAAATACTACTCTATTCGTTTTTTTAATCGATTCTGTAATCATATGTTTTTTATCGAACGGAAGCAATGTTTGAGCATCTATTAATTCAACAGAAATATCAAATTCCTTTAGTTGCTCAACAGCGTCCTGTGCAATACGAACACATGAACCATAAGTTACCAGTGTAACATCTGTTCCTTCTTTTAAAATTTCAGGAACACCCAATGGTATTTTATATTCACCAATATTTTCAGGACGTTTCTCTTTTAATCGATATCCATTTAAAGGTTCAATTACTAAAGCTGGATCTTCACCTTCGAGTAAAGTATTGTAAAAACCTGCAGCCTGAGTCATATTTCGAGGAACACAAACATAAATACCTCGAATAGAATTTATTACCATACTAAGTGGTGATCCCGAATGCCAAATCCCTTCTAATCTATGACCTCGCGTACTAATTATTACAGGAGCAACCTGACCGCCAGCAGTTCTGTAATGCGTTGTTGCTAAATCGTCACTCATTCCTTGCAAAGCATAAAGAAGATAATCAAAGTATTGTATTTCAGCTATTGGTCTTAATCCTCGTAATGCAAGACCTATCCCCTGCCCTAAAATGGTTTGTTCTCTTATTCCTGTATCTGTAATTCTAAGTTCGCCATATTTTTTTTGCAAACCTTCATAAGATTGATTTACCCCGCCAATATGCCCGGCATCTTCACCAAATGTAACCAGTTTAGGATATTTATTAAAGAGATAATCATAATTATCACGTAATATTTCACGTCCTGCCACTTCAGGAGAATCCGGCTTAATAATTGGTTTTACTTCTTGCACATTTAAGGCAGATTTTTTGCTTTCGTTATGTAATGAAGTATTGTATCTTTCGTAATTATCATCATAGTTTTCGTCTAACCACCCTGAGAGATCCTTTTGAAGTTTCCCCCTTATATTACAATCAGTACAAACATGGCGTAGAATTTTCTTAGCTGTACTAAAATTATCTTTACGAATTGGTTCAACAATCTTTTTAAGATCATTGGTGAATGAACCAACCTTATCGTAACCTTCGCGCTTACACATGCACGATCGATTGTCAATTATTTCAACCAATTTATCTCGTTCTTTCTTGACAGGTTCTTTGAACTTTTTCCATGCCGCTTTCTTAGCAAGTTTAGCCTCGTTCTGTGCTTCAAGCTCAACTTCTTCCAATTCTTTGCTTGTAGCTATTTTTTCTTCCAGAATCCATTCTCGCATTTTTTTTATTCCATCGAATTCTTCCTCAAATTTTAATCTCTCTTCTGATTTATATCGTTCGTGCGATCCTGATGTTGAATGTCCTTGAGGTTGAGTAATTTCTTCGATATGAAATAATACAGGAACATGTTCTTTACGAGCAATATCTACACCTTCTTTAAATATTTTTACTAATTCCGGATAGTCCCAACCTTTCGCTTTTAAAATAATAATACCGGCTTTATCTTTTGTTCGTTCAAAACCTTTTAATACTTCAGAAATACTTCCTTTTGTAGTTTGATATTTTTTAGGAACCGATATTCCATATCCATCATCATAAACCGTTATTACTACAGGAACTTGCAATACTCCCACAGCATTAATTGACTCCCAAAACTGACCTTCCGATGTACTTGCATCGCCAATTGTTCCAAAAGCTACTTCGTTACCTTTATTCGACAAATCTGAAAATTGATGTAATTCTTTAATATTTCGGAATAATTTAGAAGCATAACCTAATCCAACCCACCGAGCCATTTGTCCAGCTGTTGGTGAAATATCTGCTGATGAATTTTTTTGTTTCATTAAATCGCGCCAAGTTCCATCAGGATTTAAACTTCGAGTAGAAAAGTGATTATTAAATGATCTACCACCGTTTCCTGGATTTAATTCTATATCAGTTTCCCCATATAATTGTGCAAAAAACTCTTCAGCAGAAAATAGTCCTGCTGCCATCATAAATGTCTGATCACGGTAATATCCTGAACGCCAATCTCCATCTTGAAAAGTTTTAGCCATCGCTATCTGAGTAATTTCTTTCCCATCACCAAAAATTCCGAACTTAGCTCTTCCTGTTAATACTTCTTTACGCCCCAATAAGCTAATCTGGCGACTTAAATATGCTAATTTGCAATCACTTAAAACCTCATTTTTGTCAAATGTTGTTTTTTGTTTTTTTGCTATATCTTTCTTTTCCTGTGTTTTTGTAGTCATAATATATTACTGTTTATCTTTAAGCTTTTTAAGATTTATTATTTAACTATAATCATCCAAGAATGTAAAGATATAGATAGCTTAATAAAGATTTAAATATCTATCTTTGCATTCGAAAAGTATAACAACAAAGATTAATTAATGTTTATAGAATTACTTCTTTTAGTATTAGGTATATTATCAATAGCCATCTTGGCTATGGGAATTAACGTTTTCTTTCGAAAAAATAAAAAGTTTCCGCAAAGTTCAATCGGAGGAAATAAAGACATGCGTAAGTTAGGATTGAAATGCGCCAAGCACGAAGAGATAAAGTGTCGTAGAGATATTGATGGGCGTGAAAATGTTAATGCAGGTTGTGCAAGTTGTGGTCATTCTTAAATTAGGCAATCAGTTTTTCTGAATTTCAAAAACTTTATTTTTATATATTTGTTTATAGCAAAAAAAATTGCTTAAAGTAAATGGATATTATAATTCGCCAAGAAAAAAATTCTGATTATCAGAAAGTATTTGATCTAACAAAACAGGCATTTGCTTCGTTAGAAATTAGCAACCACGACGAACAATATCTTGTAGAAAGACTAAGAAAATCGAGTGCTTTTATCCCAGAGTTATCGTTGGTTGCAGAATTTAATGGGAAAGTTGTAGGACATATTATGCTTACTAAGATTAAAATTGCAAATGAAAAACAACGCTTTGATTCTTTAGTACTTGCCCCGGTTTCTGTTTTACTTGAATTCCAAAACAAAGGAATTGGAGGCAAACTAATAGAAGAAGCACACTTAAAAGCAAAAGAATTAGGATATAAATCTATAGTTTTAATAGGTCATGAAAATTATTACCCAAAGTTTGGCTACGAACTAACAAGTAAATATGGAATAAAATTATCATTTGATGCACCCGAAAAAAATTGTATGGTGATTGAATTAGTTAAAGATGGCTTAAAAGGTGTAAATGGTGTAACGGAATTTCCAAAAGAATTTTATTGAACAAGATGAATTTGTTTATGTTAAAATATTAGACAACAATAATTTATTTATGGAAACTATAGAAACAATTCGCACAACTTATACAGGTCAGTTAAGAACCGAAGCAATTCATGTTCAATCTGGCAATAAATTAATAACTGATGCTCCTACTGATAATAAGGGTAAAGGAGAAACATTTTCACCAACAGATCTTTTAGCTACATCATTAGCCAGTTGTATTTTTACGATAATGGGAATCAGGGCGAAAGAAAGTGGTTTTAGCATTGATGGCGCAACAGCAAAAACATGGAAAATTATGTCGGAAAATCCACGTAGGGTTGCTGAAGTAAAAATTGAATATGATTTTTCAATATGTAATTTAAATGAAAAGCAGAAAAAGATTCTGCAAGCACTTGTAAAGGTTTCTCCTGTACCATTAAGTCTGCATGATGAGACAAAACAAAATATTACTTTAAAGTTTTAGATAAAAGAAAAGTTGTCGATGCTTCGATAAACTCAGCATGACAACTTTTTTCAATATTCTGTGTGTCATACTGAACGTTATCAAACGTATGACATAATAATCTACAATCTACGCACTTTGAGTAGGGATTTGTCTATCTACTTTTTTAAGTAAACCTTGAAGAACAGCTCCAGGTCCAACTTCTGTATAAGATGTCATTCCACCTGCAATCATATTTTGCATTATATAAGTCCATTTTACTGGTGAAGTTAACTGCTTAATTAAATTTTCTTTAATTTCCGCTGCTTCTGTATAAGGTTTTGCATCAACATTCTGATAAACCGGACAAACAGGATTTGAGAAACTTGTTGAGTTAATTGCTTCAGCCAATTCAACTCTTGCTGGCTCCATTAATGGAGAATGAAAAGCACCGCCTACCTTCAAAGGTAAAGCACGCTTAGCTCCAGCTTCTGTCATTTTCTGACAAGCAACTTCGATTCCTTTCATTGAACCTGATATTACTAACTGACCAGGGCAATTGTAATTTGCAGGAACAACAACATCTTCAATTCCTGTGCAAATTTCTTCTACAACATTATCTTCAAGACCAATAATAGCAGCCATAGTAGATTGCTCCATTTCACATGCCTTTTGCATAGCCATAGCACGTTTGTAAACTAATGTTAATCCGTCTTCGAAAGATAATGCTCCGTTTGCTACAAGTGCTGAGAACTCACCTAATGAATGACCAGCAACCATTTCTGGCTTAAAATCTTCAATTGTTTTAGCTAAAATAACTGAATGTAAAAAAATAGCTGGTTGTGTAACTTTAGTTTGTCTTAAGTCTTCTTCAGTACCTTCAAACATCAAATCAGTAATTCTAAAACCTAAAATTTCGTTTGCTTTTTCGAACATTTCTTTTGCAACAGGATAATTATCATAAAGATCTTTACCCATTCCAACAAATTGTGCTCCCTGACCCGGAAATACGTATGCTTTCATATATTTATGTTTTGATTAATATTTATTTCATCATTTACAGCCGTCAAAAATAAGAAAATACCATTTACGAGTCAAAAAAAATCGAAATGGTATTTAATATTATATTGTAAATGCTTTTAATGTAATCTCGATCCAATTAAATGAATAAATTCTTCACGGGTTTTAGTGTCACGTAAGAAAATTCCTGTAAATGCCGAAGTTGTTGTTACTGAGTTTTGCTTTTGAACACCACGCATTTGCATGCACATATGCGAAGCTTCAATAACAACAGCTACACCCATTGGGTCAAGAGTTTCTTGAATACAATCACGAATTTGCATTGTTAATCTCTCCTGAACCTGTAATCTTCTTGCATAAGCTTCAACAACATGAGCTATTTTACTTAATCCTGTTATATATTCGTTTGGTATATATGCTACATGAGCTTTCCCGTAAAATGGGATCATATGATGTTCGCACATAGAATATATTTCAATATCCTTAACAATCACCATTTGTTTATAATCTTCCTTAAAAATAGCAGATTTTAAAATATCTTTTGGCTCAATTCCATATCCTTTGGTTAAAAACTGAATTGCTTTAGCAACACGAACAGGAGTATCTAATAATCCTTCACGTTCTGTATTTTCTCCAATTAATTCAAGGATAGCTTTGTAATGTTCAGCTAATTTTGCTGTTTTTTCATCATCCCATCTGTCAATTCTTGCATATCCTATATTATCAAATGTTTTAACCCCGTTATTTACTATTTCCATAATTATTTAATTTCCAAAATATTCGACGTAATTATTTTCTGTTTCTTCAATTTTAATACGATGTAACTGAATACCTAAAGCACTAATAGTAGGCTCAAGTTGTTCCCAAATTCCCATTGCTAAATTCTCAGTAGAAGCCATCTTCCCTTTTAAAAAATCTACGTCTAAATTTAGATTTCTATGATCCAGTTTAACAATTACTTCTTCTTTTATAATTTTACTCAGACGTTTTATATTAACAACAAAACCTGTTTCAGGGTTTAATTCACCTTTAACTGTAACGTAAAGAACATAATTATGTCCGTGCCAATTTGGGTATGAACACTTGTCAAAAATCTCTAAATTTTTATCATCATTCCATTCTTCCCTGAATAATCGGTGTGCGGCACTAAAACGCTCTCTTCGGGTTACATAAACCATGTCTGAATCTTCTTTTGTATTTATAAATTAACAACAAATATGATATAAAACAATATCTTTGAGTTAACAAAAATACTAATAAACATGAAGATTTTAATTGTTTCTGCCACAGAAAAAGAAATACTTCCCCTAAAAAATAGACTAAAGATCAAAAAGTCAGCAGCATGCGTTATGAAATACTCTGGAATTAAAGATTTTAGTGTTGATTTTCTGGTAACTGGAATTGGAAGTACTTTAACAACTTATGCATTAACAAAAAAAATATCAACAAAGAAATATAATTTTATAATAAATGCTGGTATTGCCGGCAGTTTTATACCTGACTTGAATATTGGTGATGTTGTTCATGTTAAATCGGACGAATTTGCTGATCTTGGAATTGAAGACAAAAATGAATTTTTCACCCTTTTTGAAAAAGGCTTTATTGAAAAAGATCAATTCCCTTTTAATAATTGTAAACTTTTTAATCCAAATGAATTAAATCTGAAACTGAAAAATGTTTCAGGTATAACTGTAAATACAACTCATGGGAATAAAAATAGTATTGAACTATTCAAAAATAAATTTAACGCTGATATTGAGACTATGGAGGGAGCAGCATTCTTTTTTGTTTGTTTAAACGAAGGTGTTAAATTCATGCAAATAAGAGCTATTTCAAATTATGTAGAAGAACGAAATAATGCAAATTGGGATATTCCTTTAGCTATAAATAATCTTAATGAAAAACTTTTTGAAATAACTGATGTTATTAAGAAAAACGAAGGGATTTAAATTATGCAAAAAATATCATTAGGTTTTTCTACCTGCCCAAACGATACTTTTATTTTCGATGCCATGGTTCATCATAAGATTGATACGGAGAATCTGGATTTTGATGTTGTTTTAGCTGATGTTGAAGAATTAAATACTAAAGCTTTAAAAAATGAGTTAGACATAACCAAAATAAGTTACCATGCTTACTCTAAGATTGCTAATAATTACCTTTTATTAAATTCAGGAAGTGCTTTGGGATATAAAAATGGACCTTTGCTTATTAGTAAACAAAAGATTTATTTTGATGAACTAAATGATGTTAAAATTGCTATTCCAGGATTAAATACCACAGCAAATTTATTATTGAGTATTGCTTTTCCTGAAGCAAATAATAAGAAAGAATATCTTTTCTCTGATATTGAAGATGCAATTCTTGATAAGGAAGTGGATGCCGGATTAATTATACATGAAAACAGATTCACTTACGAAAAGAAAGGTTTAAAGAAGATTATTGATCTTGGAGAATATTGGGAAAAGGAAACAGGTTTACCTATTCCTTTGGGAGGAATTGCAGTAAATAGAAAATTAGAAAATGATCTTCAGTTAAAAATAAACAGAGTCTTAAAACGAAGCGTGGAGTATGCCTTTGAAAACCCTAAATCGGCTTATCCATATATTAAACAATACGCACAAGAAATGGACGAAGATATAATGTATAAACATATTGAATTATATGTAAATAACTTTACCATTGATTTAGGTGAAAATGGGAAAAAAGCCATTATATTATTATATGATAAAGCAATATCTTTGGGTGTTTTACCCAAAATGAATAAGCAAATTTTCTTAACTTAGCACTCGATTATTAAACAACAATACAGTTATGATTATAGTTACCGGAGCAGCAGGTTTTATTGGTAGTAATTTAGTAAGCAAACTTAATAGTGAAGGATTTAAAGATATAGTTGTTGTTGACGACTTTTCACATCCTGATAAAAATAAAAATCTTGAAGGCAAGATCTTTACTCATAAAATTCATCGAGACGATTTTATAGATTGGTTGGAAGCAAATCAACGGTTTGTGCAATTCATTTTTCATATGGGAGCAAGATCAGCAACTACAGGTTTTCCAAAAGAAATTTATGACGTTCTGAATCTTGATTATTCAAAAGCAGTATGGAAAAAATGTGTAAAATATGGTTTGCCTCTTGTTTACGCATCATCTGCTGCAACATATGGTCTTGGAGAATTTGGGTATGAAGATAATCATGAAATTGTTGAGAAGTTAAAACCCTTGAATTTATATGGTGAATCGAAAAACGATTTTGATAAATGGGCTTTAGTGCAGGAAAAGAAACCTTTTTTCTGGGCAGGATTAAAATTCTTTAATGTTTATGGTCCGAATGAATATCATAAAGGTAGAATGGCTTCGGTTGTTCTACACGCATTTAATCAGATTAAAAAAACTGAAAAAATGAATCTGTTCAAATCTCACAATCCCGATTTTACAGACGGAGGTCAGACTCGTGACTTTGTTTATGTTAAGGATTTAAGTGATATTATGTTCTTTTTAATGAATCACAGAAAAGATTCCGGACTTTATAATATTGGAACTGGAGCAGGAAGAACATTTCTTGACCTGACAAAGAATACTTTTAAAGGAATGGATATTACTGAAAATATAGGTTTTATTGACACTCCTGTTGATATCCGTGACAAATACCAATATTTTACTGAAGCTAACATGAGTAAACTTCGATCGATAGGTTATAACAAACCTTTTACAGATTTAGAAGATGGTGTTTTAGATTATGTTAAAAATTACTTGATTGGTAATAAATATAATTAAAAACACTATTAATAAAAAAATAAAAGCTGCTCCTAAATAGGAAACAGCTTCTAAGATGTAACAATTAACCAAATGAAACAATTACTCTTTTAATAAGATTTCTTCAATTGCTTTTTTGAACATTGCTTTAGTTTCTTCTTTTGTTCTTCCAATTCCAGAATTCATAGTTGGTTGCCCTTCCATTGGAATGTATAAAAATGCAGGTATTCCCTGTACACCAAACATCTGAGCAAGTTCAGGATCTTTTTGAGTATCTACTTTATAAACATGTATTTTTCCCTTGTATTCCTGAGCAATTTCTTCAAGTATTGGTGAGGCTATTTTACAAGGTCCACACCAATCAGCATAAAAATCAACTATACTTGGCAAATCACCTTCATATTTCCATGTTTTATTTATCTCATAATTCAGGATTTTCTTCTTAAATTCTTCTTTATTTAAAGTAATAGTTGCTTTGTCATTATCTTTAGCTGTGCTTTCTGCAACTACTTTCTCATTTACACCTTTACTTTCAGTCTCTTTTGCATTACCCTGACATGCCTGAGCAAAACCTACTGAAGCAATCAGCATTACTAATAATATTCTTTTCATTTTATTTGAATTTATAGTTTTTATAATAAATACTTTTTACTTGTCAGCTTATTGAGGATTGTTATCTTCTTTTGCTTTTCGCTTTTTAATAACATCATCAATACTATCACCAATAAAATACCCGATAAGAGCACCAAATCCAACCATAGTATGCCAGTTTGCAGTAATTGGACATGTGCCACTTGCACAACCAACGTATTTCCAGTATAAAAATCCTGCAATAATACCAGGTATTACTAATAACATTCCAAACTTATGTTTTGTTATAAATTCTTTCATAATTTAGATTTAGAATCTAATTAACAATTAACATACCAACTTATTTACATCTGTCAATTTGTTCATGTTTTAAAAGCATTTATGATAGATATGACAATAAGACATAAAAAAGGGAGCACATAATGTGCTCCCTTAACCATAAACTACAAACTAAAAAACTCTAAGTTATATATATAAATTAAATAACTCCTTGATCTAACATTGCATTAGCTACTTTTAAGAAACCTGCAATGTTTGCTCCTTTCACGTAATCAACATGATCGTTGGCATCTTTACCATACTGAACACATGCTTCGTGAATACTGCACATAATTCCATGTAATTTAGTGTCAACTTCTTCTCTTGACCAGCTTAATTTCATTGAATTCTGTGACATCTCTAATCCTGAAGTTGCAACTCCACCTGCGTTAGCTGCTTTTCCCGGACCATATAACAATT
>DAOWGM010000084.1 GCA_030637515.1 Bacteroidales bacterium | reverse complement strand
CTGATGTATTAAAATACTTGCCGGGAATAAGAGTGTCGCAGCCAGGATCAGGCGAAACAGGCGAAATATTTCAATTCCGCGGATTAATAGGAAATTATTATACGAAAATTCTCATTAACAATTTACCCATAAAACCTTCTGTTGTTAACGGGATGCCATTAGGAGCACAACTTCCAATTCGTCAGGCCGAACGCATTGAAATTATTTACGGTCCTGCAGCTGCTGTTTATGGTGCTGATGCAGTAACAGGGGTTATTAATATTATAACAAAAGAAGCAGATAAAGGAACGTTTGTTCGTGGTGATCTTTGTCTGGGAGAGTATGAATATGATTACATTAATTTTATGATTGGTGGAAAAGCAGGTAAAAATAAAAACATAATGCAATATAGTTTTTATGGCAGTAAGTCTGCATTTAATAATATGAATATAAGAAGCACACAGGAAGATGTTTACAATCCATTATATTATCTGCAAAAAAAAGGAGAAAAAATAACATTAAACGGTACAGACTACGAGCCAATAAACGTTACTGAAAATGTTCTTAAAGAAAATAGTATTTCTGAAGTTGATTTTAAAAATCAATTTTATTACAAAAATTATGAAGGTGGTATTGTAAACCCTGCTATGGAGGAAATTCCTTCTGCAAGTCATCAGATTGGGTTTGAATTAAAATACAGAGGATTTAGCATCTCATATAACAACATGTACCGGAAAGCGCATAGTTCTTTAGGTCGCTCAACTTATTTATATAAATATAATAATCCTCAAAATTATTGGGGAGAAAAAATTCAAAGATCTGTGATAAGTTATGATAAAAAATGGGAGAAATTTTCTATTAATTCGCATTTGTCTTTTTTATCTTACAGAATGGACGATAATTCCAGTTATGGCTTAACATTTTTAAGTAATACTGATAAGGCTTATATTTATTCTGCCTCTGATGATATTTTTGCTGAGCAGTTATTAACCTATACTCCATTTCCTGATCTCGAAATTGTTTCGGGAGCTTCGTTTCAGTATTCGGGTAATTTGCCTGTCACAAATTATCAGAGTTCTCCTTTTAATGATAATCAGTATGAAGCTTTTATGGAAAGAGGTTTAACTTCTGATTCATTATTCGGGGATTTCGGTTTAAACCCGGTTACCTTTTATAATATTTCGTCGTTTCTGCAATTTTACTATGTGCGAAAAAAGATTACGTTAATGGGAGGTTTACGTTACGATATAAATTCTCAATACGGTAATAATTTAAATCCAAGATTAGCTGCATTATATAAATTAGGAAAACGAACAACCATTACAGGATCTTATGGTAGTGCATATATGGCACCATCATCGTCAATGGCTTATCAGTCGTTAGCATATTCAGGAGGAATAAATAACGATAGTATATATTATCAGGTTATACCAAATACTGATTTGGAACCTGAAAATTTTAAAGCATATGAATTGGGAATTAAAAGACGATTTTTCAGAAATATCTATGTTGATTTATCATTCTTTTATAACGAAATTGAAAATTTAATTGTTGATACCTACGTACCTTTAAATGATTTGAATTTACCATTAGCTATTATTGGATCTGATACTTCTCTTGTAAGAACAAAGATTAATAGTAGCGATGCACAGTCTACTCTTTATGGTTTGCAAGCTAACTTTAAGTTTAGAGATATTGTTAAATCGGTAAAGCTTAATGCTGAGTTAAGTTTTACTTTTACTCAAAAAACAGAGACTCAGCCAGAAATAGGAAGTATAATCGGAAGTTTTGAATTAATGCCTGATCATATGGGGCAGTTCAGAATTTCTTTTCAGCCCACAAACAGATTTTTTGTTCAATTCGATAATGTTTGGATGAGCAAATGGCTTCGTGTATTAATTCCATTCGAGGAAATTTATTCCGATCCCTATGAAAGTGTTGATGGTTATTACACTCTTGATGCATTGATCAATTTTAATGTAAGTGATAAATTAAGGGTTTTTGCTAAATTCACAAATATTTTTGATGAAAAATACGGAGGAATTAATGCTACAGGAACCGATGCTGATTTACCATACAATCCACAGTTGGGACGTAGTATCAGGGCCGGACTGACCTATAATTTTAACTAAACAGTATGAATAAGAGGTTTTACATATTAATTGCAGGATTGTTAATGTTTTTATTAACTGAAAATTCTGTTAGTTATTCACAAAACCTTAAAGATAGTCTTCGTTTTAATCTAAGCCTTGCATCATCGGAATATAAGCAAGCAGAAATATTACTTAAACTGGCAAATATAGATTTTCTTGACAGGAATTATTATGAAGCTAAAAAGAATGCCAATCTTTCTCTTGAAATCTCTAAAATAAATGATTATAAATCTTTTAAAGCTGATTGCTATTATTTGCTTGGAAAAATATATTTTATTCAAAATGATATTGAAAAGTCAACAGAGAATTTTTCCAGAAGCGCTAACATATATGAAAGTCTTAAGAAATGGGACAAATGGCTAGATGTTAATAATGATATTGGTGAAATTTATAAATCCTTAGGGGCATTTTCCACAGCCGCAGAATATTTTAAAATCTCATATGAAATTGCTGATAGTATAAATTATAGTTCAGACAAATTATTGTTCCTTGAAAAAACTGCTGATAATTATTTTATCGCAGAGGATTATATAAATGCGGAATTATATTACTTAATTTTTTATGAAAATGTAATAAATTTTACTGAATACACAGTTTCCAGAAGAATAAAAATATCTTACAATCTCGCTGAAACGTACAAGAAACAGGGTAATTATAATAAAGCACTGGATTTTAATGAAGATATTTTAGGCTTATATTCAGAAATTCCGGATACGAATGCCATGTCTTTGGTTTCAAATAATATAGGGTATTTATATTTACATATTAATGAATATAAGTCAGCACTGGAATCATTTAAGCTATCGTTGCAATATGGATTAGCAGCTAGCATTAACAAAGACGAATTAGCAAAACTATATGCAAATATTGCTATTTGCTATCAGAATATTGGAAATAGCGATAATTCGCTTATTTATTTAAAACTTGCATTGAAAGAATTAAAAGAATCAGATAATTATGCAGAAAAAGCAAGACTGGAAAATATTACTGCTAATATATATCATAAAGAACTGGATTTGCATAATGCTGAACAGTTTAGCAGAAATTCCATAGAATCAGCTAAAAAATCAAATAATAAAAATCTATTACAGATTTGTTTTCATACATATTCGCAAATACTTCGTGATGGCAATGATTATGTATCTGCCCTTGAATATTATGAAAAACACTTGAATTTAAAAGATTCGGTTTCATTTGAACAAAGAATGAAGGAACAAAACCTAGATCAACGGATTTTAAACCTTGAAAAAACAGAAAAGGAATTAAAACTACAGTTAGCCGATGAAGAAGTTAAGGATTTGGCATTGAGGCAGCTAAGGCTGGAAGCTGAAAAACGTGAGAAAGAGATGGAATTATTACTCAGCGAGAAAGAACTTGAAAAATCACGAATGGACAGGTTACAGCAATCAATGGAAATAGATAAACAAAAACACGAAGCTGAAATCAGGGAACAGGAATTAAGACAACTGGAACAGGATAAAGCAATTCAGGATTTGGTTTTAAAACAAAAAGAAGCAGAAGAGAAAGAACGCCAAAAAGAAATAGAACTTTTAGAAAGCGAAAAGGAGAGGCAGAAACTCGAACTGGAAAAAGAAGCAGAAGCCAAAAAACGGGCACAATGGATGTTTGCATTATTAGCTGTGATTATTGTATTAATTTTTATTGGTTTGGTAACTACACGAAAAAAAAATTCAAAACTTGCTAAACAAAAATTAGAAATTGAATATAAAAATCAGGATTTAGAACAGAAAAACGAGGAAATACTAACACAAAGTGAAAGAATCGTACAGCAAAAAGATTTAATAGAAACAAAAAATGAAGAAATTACCGATAGTATTCATTATGCAAGCAGGATTCAGAATGCTGTTTTACCATCCATTGAAGTAATGACGGATTATCTGGACGATTATTTTATTTTTTTTAAACCCAAGGATATTGTAAGCGGAGATTTTTATTGGGCTGCAGAAAAAAATGACAAACTTATTGTTACAGCAGTTGATTGCACTGGACATGGCGTGCCAGGAGCATTTATGAGTATGCTGGGAATGAGTTTTTTAAATGAAATTGTTTTAAAAGATGAAACATTAGAAGCAGACAAGATATTGAATGGATTACGATCAGAAGTTATAAAATCATTAAAGCAATCAGGAAAGGATGGTGAGGCCAAAGATGGTATGGATATGGCTTTGTGCGTGATTGATAAAGAAAATAGAAAAATGCAATTTGCAGGAGCTAATAACCCGATGTATCTGATCAGAAATGGAGAACTGGAAAAAATTAAGCCTGATAGAATGCCTATTGGTTATCATTTTAGACTGGGAAATGATTTTTCGAAGCAGGAATTTGATTTAAAATCTAAAGATGTACTTTATGTATTTTCTGACGGATTTGCAGATCAATTTGGTGGCGATGATGGACGAAAATTAAAATACAAACCTTTCCAGGATTTACTTTTTAATATGCATACAGAACCAATGGATAAGCAAAAAATAAAACTCGATAAATTTTTTGAGGAATGGCGTGGCGATCTGGAGCAGATTGATGATGTGTTAGTAATCGGAATGAGAATTTAATTTTTCAAACATTACTAATACAAACCAATTATTTGCATCGGTATAAGTTTCCTTAATTGTTAATCCTGTGATTTTTTCAAAATTCTTTATTTGATCATATGAAAATTTATATGAATTCTCGGTATGAATATTTTCTCCTTTTTTAATTCGAATTTCTGATTCTGAATGTGGAGTAGTAATAATCATATCTTCATTGGCAATTAAATGCATTTCAATCCTTGATTTCTCTTTATTAAAGAATGCTTTATGTTCAAAATCATTTTCATTAAAATCAGAATCAATAATATCATTAATTACATTTAGAATATTCTTATTAAACATGGCAGTAATATTCTGAGAATCATTGTATGCATTATGTAATATCATTAATGGTTTCACTAAATCTATACCAAGCAAGAACGAATCGCCCGGATTCATTTTGAAGCTTAATTCTGTTAAGAATTTACTTACTTCTTCTTTAGTAAAATTACCCAGGGTGCTACCTAAAAATAAAAATATTCTTTTCTTTTCTGAAGGAATCAAATCTAACTGATTAATAAAATCAGCAACTATACCATTAATTGACAATTCAGGAAATAATTCTGATAGTTCTTCTGAAGAGCCCTGTATTGCAGACTGACTAACATCAACAGGAATATAGCTTATGTTTTCTAAATTATACTTAGGAATAGAGTTTAAAAGAATACTAATCTTTGAACAATCGCCACTGCCAAGTTCAACTATGTCTTTATTGTTTAGCTGACTCATCAATTCGGGAGCGATTTCCTTTAATATGCTTTTTTCAGTTCGGGTTGGGTAATACTCTGGTAATCGTGTTATATCTTCAAAAAGTTCAGAACCTTTTTTATCATAAAAAAAATTTACTTGAAATATATTTTTGTTCAGATTTTAGTCCTGTTAATATTTCCTCTCGAATGTTTTTAATTCCTAAATCATTTAAATGATTGCTTATAGTTATTTTTTGATTTTCAATTACTTCTGTTCCGTAATAATTCATATAATCAGATTTGGATTTTTATTGATTATGCGTATTTTAATTGTTTAACAATTAAACATGCGATTTGTTAATTTTCTGGTATTCCCGTTTCATATGGATTAGCGGGATCATTACTCCATTCGAACCAACCACCGTCAAAAACAGAAACTCGAGGCCAACCCATTAACCAAGCATTATAGAATGCTTCGCTACCGCGCCAGCCTGTTCCGCAATAAAAGGCATTATGCTTGTCAGGAGTAATTCCAACTTCTTTCCAGATTTCCTCAATTTCATGAAATTCGCGTGTTGTATGATCCAGATTTCGGTAGTTTTCCATATGATAAGCATCAGTGCCACAATTGCCAAAAATTGCTCCCGGAATACGACCCTTTTTTTCAATATAATTGTATCCGCTTACTTCGCCAATATACTCAGGCCAACTCCGCACACATACAAGCTCTGCATCCTTTGATTTTATCATTTCCTTGGCTTGAGATACATCAACTGCAAGTTCTGGTTGTGTTGGTATTTTAACACCAAAGTCAGTTATAATTTTTTTCTCAACATCTTCTGTACTTATTTCGTAACCTGCATCCTTCCACGATTGGAAACCTCCGTTTAGTACACGTACATCTTTAACACCTGCATACATCATTATAAATGCATTACGGATTGCTCCAATATGACCTGCAGCACTTCCCGGAAACTCATCATCGTTATCTGGTGACATGTATTTACCATATAAAACTACAGTTGTATCTGAAGTAATTCCATGTTGTTCTAATGCTTTTTTAAGTTCCTTGGGAGAACGACGATTCCATGTTTCGGGAGCTTCAAGTGCTAAGGTATCCATGTCAATTGCTCCCGGAATATGACCAGAAAGATACGCATCACGATTGCGATAATGTGAATGGCAAATTACAAATTTGTTATTTACGTACTCCGATGGATTCTCTCCATCAATAAGAGCTTTCACCCATTCTGCCGAAACAAGCTGTTTATATCTTGCTAATTTATCCATTGGATATTCTTTATTAGCTGACCACTCTTCAACAAAATGATTATAAATTTTAATATTCTTATATCCTGCTTTTTGAAAAAGTAAAGCAACTTTTTCTGAATCTACAATTGAATATGAATAAATAACTAAACTGTTTTCAGGAAGTATATGTTTTGAACGAACAATCTCAATCCAATCAATATAATTAGACCATTTAATGGGCAAACTCCTTGCTCCTGGAATATGACCACCACGTTTTTCATTTTTTAATTGCCATCCATTGTATGCAGTAACAGATCTAATATCAATTATTTTGATATTGTTTTTATTTATTGAGTTGAAAAGTTCTTTTGTTGAGATTTCCTTAAAAGGGTTATTCATAATATTAAGCTTTAAATATTTTAGGATTTATCTTAAAAAGTTACGTGAATATTTAGGTTAAATCAAATAAGCTGATTTATATTAGTTTTTAAATTGGCTGAATATTTCAGCCATTGTTTTATGTTTTCGTTCTGCAATTTTTTTAAAATCAGATTCAATTTCAAACTCTCTGTTTCTAATTTTTGTGTAAATACCGGCAATTACAGCTCCAAGGAATTCTCCATTATGTTTTTGTTGCCAAGCTAAATAATCTTCAGGAGTAAGTGAATTAAAAATAAGACTTGTATTGAAATACTTATTAAAATAACCAACCAGTTGTGTTTGAGTAATTGCTTCACCAACCAAATTATACACCTTTCCGTTTAGAGAATCATTTTGAATTAATTGAACGTATGCAATTGCCAATTCATCTCTGGTAGTATATGAACATTTCCCATCAGCAGCGCAATTAGCAATTTCACCTTCTTTTATATATTTATCTAAATATTCAATATCAGGCTCAATATATAATCCGTTCCTGCCAATCGCATAATCAAGCCCGCTATTTATAATATCTTGCTCGGTTTGCCTGTTTGAGTTAACAATGTTATCGAAAGTTGAATTTCCAGCTTTCCCTATTATGCTTGTATAAACAATTTTTCGAACTCCTGATTCCTTTGCCACATTAATAACTTTTTGATGTTGTTCAATTCGTTTATCAGGATCACCCATTCCTGAAATTAAAAGAACTACTTCAACTCCCTGAAATGCTTTTAAAAAATCTTCTTTTGAATTATAATCTGCTTTAAAGACTTTAATTCCTAATGATTTCACTTTTTCTGGTGTTCGCGCTGTTCCAACTACATTTTCTTTTCCAAATTTTTCTACTGCTCTTTTTGCTATTGCCGAACCTAATTCCCCGCTTACTGCCGTTATTGCTACTTTCATATTAAAATATTTTAATGATTTACTTTAATTACAATTTTACCAATTGCCTGGTTTTGTTCCATACAACGATGAGCTTCAATTATATCTTCAAAATCAAATATTTTAGAGATATTTGGATTATATCTGCCTGATTCTATACGATTAATGATTTCTTGTAAAACAGGAGTGTACTTTACAGTTTCAATTTTTTCAGTTGAATGGAATGTGAATTTAATATCATTTGGAAGTTCTGGCAATTCAAATCCCCATTCGTTACCTAATAATCCCGTTCCGCATAAAATTCCCTTATTCTTTAAGGCATTCATTGAATCGATTAATGAATTTTTACTTCCAATAAGTTCCAGTACACTATCCACACCACCCGGACAAATCTCTTTTACTTTTTCAGCAATTTCACCATCATCAATTATTACATGATTAGCTCCTGCATCAATTAAAGCTTGTATTCTTTCCCTTTTTCGGGTAGTTGCAATAATATTTGCACTCATATCTTTTAAAATTGATATTGCTGCCATTCCAACTGAAGAAGTTCCACCACGAACAAGAATATTTTGATTGGCTTTTACATTCATTTCTTCTGTAATAGAACCATAGGCTGTAAAAAATGTTTCGGGTATTGCACCAAAAGTTATCCAATCTAAATTTGTATTTATAGGCAGAACTTGTGATCGGGGAATTAATGTGTATTCTGCATATGAACCATCATATTTTCTGCCCATTCCACCCATTGCACATGCAACTTTTTGTTCGGGTTGTAAACCGGAACCTGAAACATCAACAACTTCTCCAACACACTCAATTCCAAGAATTCTGGGAAACGGTACAGCATCACCTGAATGCCCTTGTCTTGTATAAAGTTCAGATCGGTTTAACCCAAATGCCTTTATTTTTATTAATACCCAATCTTTTTTAGCTTTTGGTATGTCTGTATTTTTTAGCTCCAGAGCTTCTGGTTTACCTGGTTCACTAACAACAAATGCTCTCATGATTATTTTTTATGCAAAGTAAAATCATGAAGAGTAAAATAGCTGAATCAAAATGATTTTATAATTGTCATTTTGAAAACTTAGCTTAAAATTGATAATTGAAAGCTCAAGATAATTTTAAAATTTATATTTTAAGTATTATAGAAAGGTAAGGGAAGCTACCGAGTGTAAGTAAATTAACCATTTAAATTGTGCAATTAACTTATTATTAAATGAAAGGTTTATCGTAACTTTAATTGCTATCAATACCATGGATAATGAAAAAAATAAAAATTTTACAAATAGGCATTGGTCCACTCGCGCAACACATTACAAAATATATTAGCGAGCGAAGAAATCTTGAAATTATCGGTGCATTGGATATTGATCCGGATAAAAAAGGAAAAACATTGGGAGAATTGTGCAAACTGGATAATCTGGATATCAGGATTAAATCTACATTGAAAGAGGCTATAGTGAATAAACCCGATATAGCTATTCATACAACAACTTCAAGTTTCAAACAAGTAGCTCCTCAGCTCCTTGATATTCTCGAATCAGGTATTCCCATTATTTCAACTTGTGAGGAGTTATCCTATCCTTGGGATACCAATTCTGAACTCGCCAAACAAATTGATGAAAAGGCAAAAAAAATAGGAGTAGTAGTATTGGGAACAGGAGTAAATCCAGGATTTCTGATGGATAGTTTGCCCACATTTATTACAGCTGTTTGCCAGCGTGTAGATAAAATAAAAGTTACACGAATTCAAAATGCCATATATCGTCGTATTCCTTTTCAAAACAAAATTGGGGCAGGATTGACATTGGAAGAATTTGAAGAACTAAAAAAAAATGATTTATTACGCCATGTAGGATTGGCTGAATCCATGCATTTTATTGCTAATTCGCTGGGATGGAATCTTACGAAAACTGAAGATAATATCAAACCTGTAATAGCAAAAAATAATATTGCTCGTGAAGCAGGGATGATAAAGAAAGGTATGGTTACTGGTGTATTGCAAACAGGTTGCGGTTTTATTGATGAAAAAGAAGTGATTACACTAATTTTTAAAGCTGCTATTGGAGAAGAAAAGATAGAAGATACCATAGAAATACTTGGTGAACCTTATATAAAATCAACCATTCGGGATGGTATTAATGGAGATGTAGCAACCTGTGCCATCGTCATTAATGCAATAAAATCGGTACTAAATGCTTCACCTGGACTGAAGACAATGAAAGATGTACCTATGGTTTCCTTCTTTGAATAGTATAAATGCTCAAATTACATGATCCATTTATAAATCATTTTAATTTAAGAATTACCATTTTGAAAACTCTTTGCGAAAATGATTTGGTGTTAGAGATGTAAGTTTTTTGAAAAATCGATTAAAATTTGCTGGTTCAGAAAAGTTTAAGTTATAAGCAATTTCTGAAACAGACAGGTTTGTATAAAGTAGCTCTTTTTTTGCTTCAATCAGTATTCTTGTTTTTATCAAATCGGAAGCACTTTTCCCAAAAGATTTAAGTCTTTTATTTAAATATGTTTTGCTTATACCAAGCATTTGTGTATAATCATTTACATGATGCTTTTCTATAAAGTTTTTATTAAGTGATCTTATAAATTTTAATACTTCGATATTTTCAAATAGCTCGCCCTTAATATTGTGCTGATTTACATATTGTCTGTTAAGAATTATTAGTAGGTAGTATAAAATGGAACGTAATAGGTGGTCGCTGTCATTTATTAAATTATTTATCTCACTTTTTATTTCTTTAACCTTATCAAGATATGAATTGAATTCTTGAGGTTGAGTTTTTAAATGAAACGGGGTATTGTAATTATGAAAATAATGGAATCTGTAAACAAACAAACTATCGTTAAAAAATTGTTCAATAAATTCTTCTTCAAATAATATCATATAAGCATCAGTTTCACTTTCAGCAATCCATTCATGCCTTCTATTTGGTGGGAAAAACATAATAGTCCCTTTTTGATACGGAATTTTAATATCATCTAAAAGAAAAGTGCCTTTACCCTTTGTAATAAAGAATATTTCATAAAATTCGATAATATATGGTCTTCTATTAATTAAAAATCCCTTTGTTTCAGAAATCTTTATACAATCAATAAGAAGCTCCTTACCGTATTTTGTTTTATGAAAATTTAATTTTTGCATTAAAATTTATAAGATCAAAAATTAATATTTAGTATAAATGTAGTTTAAATTAATTATCAAAATTAAACACTTCTTCGATTCTGCATTCAAAAACTTTCGAAATATCATAAGCAAGTTTTAATGATGGATTATATTTTCCTTTTTCAAGGAAAACTATTGTTTCACGCCTTACACCAACTTTTTGAGCTAAGTCAAGTTGGGTTAGGTTAAATCGTGCTCGTAATTCTTTAATCCTGTTATTCATCGATATTTCCTTTAAAATAATAGTAGAAATAAAAACCTGCAAACAATAAAGCCATGCCTATGATTCCATAACCGAAAAACATTTCTGCTTCGCGTCCGCTTTCATTTTGGATATATGATATAATAAGCCATAAAAATAGTGATATAAAGAATGATTTAGAGGCTGCTTTTTGTTCTATCTTTTTAGAAAGTTCATCTTCGGCAGGAAGTCCATATTTTGTATTTTTAATTCTTCGAATAGCGAGAAAAATCCCAAACGAAAATAAAATTACAATTATACCAACATGAATTAATTCTGCATTTTTTCCAAAAGTATCAACTCCGCTCTTTTGAAAAATAATAATTCCTACTATGATAACAGCCATTGTAAGAATAAATAATGGTAAATAAATTTTTTTCATAATATAGAGTATTAGTTAATATATTCTAACAAAAAGTTATGTAAATATAACACAAAGTTAGAAATAAATAACAAAAATGCAAATTAATATAGATTTTTTATATTGAGAATAATATTTGTGTCTGTTATTGTGTTGTTTTATAGTTAATTAATTGTATATGTATTTTAGAATTTATAATTTGTATAACATCAAAAAACATGATGATGAAAAAAAACATTTTTTTAGGGATAATTGCAAATGTGTTAATATTTCAATTATCTGTAAATGGACAAATTTCAAATAGTGAAAGTATAAATTTAAACAATGATGAATACTACTTTTATCCTGAAATGAATGAAGATTTACCTAAATTATCTTCTCCATTTATAAAAGAAGGTCAGGAAATAATAATAAGTTTTACTAATGACAATACATATTATCTTTTTCCAGTTACCATTGAAAATGGGAAAAACATAAATTACCAAGATGGCATTTGGTATGAGAAAGGTAAGCAATTAACTGTTGATTCTGTTGATTTTCCAATTTTAGCAAGTAAAGGAACTCATTCTATTAAAGAATTGGAAAAATGTAATACTATTACAGGAAAGCTTATTTCTGAAATAACTACTATAGCACGACCTGGTAATTATTCTGAAATTGGTTTTATTGCAGAAGATGAAACAATCAT
>DAOWGM010000126.1 GCA_030637515.1 Bacteroidales bacterium | reverse complement strand
TTAAAAGATCGTTTAGATAGAGAACTTGAGAAAAACTTAGCAATGAAAGTTGAGCCAACCGATTCAGCTGATGCGCATACAGTATATGGCCGTGGTGTTTTACACTTATCAGTTTTAATTGAAACCATGCGTCGCGAAGGTTATGAACTTCAAGTTGGTCAACCAAAAGTAATCATTAAAGAAATTGATGGTGAAAAATGCGAGCCTATTGAATACCTGACAATTGATTTACCGGAAGAGCATTCAGGAAAAGCAATTGAAATTATTCAGCAACGAAAAGGTGAAATGATAAATATGGAACGTAAAAACGATCGTATTTTACTTGAATTCCATATGCCGTCACGAGGAATTATTGGATTAAAAAATATAATGATGACAGCAACTGCAGGAGAAGCAGTAATGGCTCATCGATTTAAAGATTTTGAACCTTACAAGGGCGATTTTGTAAAACGTCAAGTAGGTTCGTTAAATGCTATTGAAACGGGAATGGCAATTGCTTACTCTTTAGATAAATTACAAGACAGAGGAAAGTTTTTTGTTGCTCACAATGAAGAAATTTACGAAGGTCAAGTAGTTGGAGAAAATAATAAAGCAGGTGATATAGGTGTAAATATTACAAAAGCCAAAAAGCAATCAAACGTACGTGCCTCAGGAACCGATGATAAAGTGAAATTGCCTCCTCCAATTAAATTTTCATTAGAAGAAGCATTAGAATATATTCAGGGAGATGAGTATGTTGAAGTTACACCGAAACATATTCGTTTAAGAAAAATATATTTAAAAGAATTTGAACGTAAAAGAATGCCGAAATAGATTAAAAAATTTAATATTACTTAGCAAAACCTGTCAAAACTATAAGTTGGCAGGTTTTTCTTTTTTTCTTCAATTATCAAATGATTAAGTAAAATCATCTCCCCCGCTGGCGGGGGATTAAAGGGGTTGATTACTTCTTTTTTATTATGAAAGCTTCCAGAGTTTTTATTACATCGTTTATATTATTAAGAATTTCTTCATCCTGAAATCTTAAAACTTTAAATCCAGCCTGTTCTATACTTTCCTGTCTTAATATATCTTTCTTTTCAATATCATCAAATTTATGACTTACTCCATCCACCTCTATTATCAACATTAATTCTTTACACATAAAATCTACAATATACTCTAATACAGGTCTTTGTCTTGTAAATTGATAACCATGTAGTTTCTTTGCTTTTAAAACATATTTCCATGAGCAGCATTCTGCTTTAGTCATTGAATTACGCAAATAGCTGAAGCTTTTTTATTGTAGTGGTAATTATTTTCAGATGATGCTTTTTGCATAATTATTCTCTTTTTTCTACCCCCTTAATCCCCCTCAAGGGGGGACAAAATCCCTTCAAAAACTAAAAATGAAATATAAATATTTAAAAATCTATCTCAACAACCACAGGGCAATGATCTGAATGATGAACGTTCTGAAGAATTGTTGCATTCTTTAAATGCGGTTTCAGTGCTTCCGAAATCATGTGGTAATCTATTCTCCAGCCCATGTTCTTAGCTCTTGAGCCAGCTCTATAACTCCACCAACTGTATTGTTCAGCTTCTTGATTAAATTCTCGAAACGTATCAATAAAACCACTTTCTACAAACTTATCGACCCATTCTCTTTCTTCTGGTAAAAATCCAGAAGTTTTTTTGTGCCTTTCAGGATGATTAATATCTATGGGCTTGTGACAAATATTATAATCTCCACTAACAATTAATTTTGGTCGTTCTTTTTTGAGATTATCAATGTACTTTTTCATATCAGCCAAATATTCCATTTTGTAATCTTGACGAATACCACCTGTTGTTCCAGAAGGAAAATATGAATTTACAATTGTTATATCTCCAAAGTCAGCTCGAATAGTTCTTCCTTCAACATCATATTTCTCAATTCCTATTCCTGTTCCTATAAAATCTGGTTCTTCTTTTGATAAGATAGCAACACTGCTATAACCTTTTTTTACAGCAGAAAACCAGTAATGAAGATATCCAAGTTCTTCAAAAAGACTTGTTTCAACCTGCTCTTTGTGTGCTTTTGTTTCCTGAATTAAGACAATGTCGGGCTTTTCTTCTTTAAGCCATTCTATAAATCCTTTATTTAGTGCTGCCCTTATTCCATTGACATTATATGAAACTATCTTCTTTATCATTTGTTTTAATATTTAAATTCATAACAAATATGGGAATAATATTGAAATATTTAATACTTTCGTAACAGTGTAAAACAGGATATTTTGAAAAAAGGATTAGTAATAAAATCAACCGGGAGTTGGTACTATATAAAGGATGCTGAAACAGGAAAACTTGTGTCTTGCAATATTCGTGGGAAATTACGAATACAGGGAATAAAGAGTACTAATCCTGTTGCTGTGGGTGATTATGTTGAATATGATATCTCGGAAGATCCTGAAAAGGGGGTTATTAAGAATGTTCTGAATCGCAAAAATTACATCATCCGTAAATCAACAAATCTTTCAAAGCAAACACATATAATGGCAGCCAATGTTGATCAGGCTGTATTAGTAGTTACTGTTGCCTTTCCTGATACTTATCCTATTTTTATTGATCGCTTTTTAATTTCTGCTGAAGCTTACCGTATTCCAGCAAAATTAATTTTCAACAAAACAGATATTTACAACGAGAAACAAACGAAGGTTCTTAATGAGCTAATTGAAATATATCAAAAAGCTGGTTACGAGTGTATTGCTACTTCTGTAAAAAACAATACAAATATCGATCAAGTTAAAAGCCTGATAAAAAACAAAATATCGGTAATTTCAGGTATTTCCGGAGTTGGAAAATCATCTTTAATTAATTTAATCGATCCTAATCTGAATTTAAAAGTAACTGAAATATCTGATTCTCATAAATCAGGTAAACACACTACTACTTTTGCGGAAATGTTTGAGCTTTCGACTGGAGGATATATCATTGATACACCGGGGATTAGGGGTTTTGGATTACATAATATTTTTAACGAAGAATTATTCCATTTCTTCCCTGAAATATTTAAAGCATCACACGGATGTAAATATCATAATTGTACTCATGTTCACGAACCAGATTGTGCCGTTAAAAATGCTGTTGAAAAGGGAGACGTTAGTCAGCTGAGATACGAAAACTATCTAAAAATTTTATTTGGCGACGATTCGAAACATCGTTTGTAAACATAAACAAACTATTCAAATTCATTTAGAACCCTTTTATCATAAATCATTAAACTGTCTTAATAATTTTTTTTAACTTGTATGATTATTTTTTAACTCTATGTTAATGTCTTTAATGAAAAGATCAGGTATTATAATTTTAGTTTTTTTACTTCTCGTTTCCTGTAGCAACAACCAGAAACCGGATCTGAATCTTCGGCACCTTGATCATATTGCTGAAAACATAAACAACGATCTGATTTCCATTAAAACAAATATTATAGATCTGGGAAATGTTCTTCGTTATAAAATCCCTTTCGAAAACAAAGTTGTTTGGAATCCTGACGAAAAATATCATAACTATCCCGGAGAAATTCTGTTTTCTGAATACAACAAAAATCACTCTGCAGTATATTTTCCTGCGAACAAGGAGATTACCAGGCAGTTACAAAAAACAATAATAAATACAGAACAACTTGATACAGTTTTTAATCTTATTGTAAGGCGTAATCCATCGCTATCACAAGTGTATTTTTTGGATACATCATCATTTTTACGAATTTATCCTTATATAAATGTAGTTAATTATCTAAAAAACTCTGTTGACCTAACGAAGCTTGTAAGCTTCCAGACAGCTAAAAACAAACCCTTTGAAGATAATCATGCCTATTGGGTAAACAAACCATTTGCAGATCCTTTTGGTAGAGGTTGGATTATTTCTTGTATTGAACCTGTATATTTCAGAGATAGTTTTATTGGAATTGTTGCTGGTGATATTAGTTTACATTCTATGAAAACACAGTATTTTTCCTCAAGTACAGAAATTATTCTAATAATAAATAATGAAGGAGGAATTATCTGCTCTACCCGAAAAGCTTCTAAGCTTGTAAACATTCCACAATGCAGAGATTTCCAGTATTTCAAACCCGTAACCGAAGATATTTATATATTTAATTCGCCTTCCTTACTCGATCATAAAAACACCGATCTGCGTAATGCAGTTAAATCTTTAATCTCTGGAGAAAATAAAGAGACTTTTTACATTGACAATGAAAAATATACAATCTATAAATCAGTAATTAGAGAAACAAACTGGTTTTTATTAAAAGTAATTAATTGAAATAAAGAATTTATTTATGAAAAAGTTCTATTATCTGATAGCAGCAATTATAATTGTAATATTATGTACAAATGTTTACTATGGTTATCGTGTGTATAATCAGCAATTAAGTTTTCATGAGGAAATGTTATTAAATCAGTCGCAAATTTGTGGCTGGGAAATAGAACAATCTGGTTATGAATTCGAAAATGAGATTAATTACATTGTTTTTTCGTCTGATATAGCAAGCTTTTTCGAAGATCAGGATAATATTGACCACAAAGTCAAAAAACTAGAATTATTTTATTTTAAGTTTCAAAATTTAATAAGAAATATTAGAATAATTGATAATAACAAGAAAGTTTACAGTCTTTTTAAAGATCAAACCAACCACTTTATAAGTGATTATTACTTGTCTCAAAGACAAAAACCTTTAGTTGACAGAGAACAGGTTACAATTAATAAAGACGGAACTTATACTTACGTTTTACCTGTATTTAAAAACAACGAACCTGTAATAAACATTCTTGTAAAGTCAGATATTGATAGTTATATTGGTTCCGTTTTTGAGAATTATCACCTCGGAAATACATTATGGCAATGGTTGGTAAGTCTTGATGGCGAAATACTTTCAAATAACTTATCGAAAGATACTATATCCGTAGCAAAGCAAGATAAGATTGTAGAAGATCTTAAAAATGGATTTAAAGGGTCTATTTTGCACTCTGTTTCCGCAGAAAATTCTAAAAATGGATATTTGTCTGCGTACTATCCTATTAGAATTTTAACTTATGACATGGGAATTGTATTTTCGCTTGAAACGAAAATTATTCTCAACTCTGTAGTTACAAACTCAATAATTCTTGGAGCCTCAACCACGTTAATACTCATATTTATTATTCTATTTTTTATTCTGCTAATTCGGAAAAAGAATAAAGAAGAAAATAAGTTGGAAGGATCAATTCATGCGATGAAGGAAATACTTGAATCACTTCCTATCGGAATTATGGTTTTAGGTGAGAATAAAGTAGTAAAAAGCCTTAATAAAACTGCAATTGACATATTCGACCTTGTTGATGAAAATGATTTAGTAGGAAAAACCATAACAGATCAATTTTTAATTTCCAGAAACTTTCAGGATAGTGATTCTTTCTCGTATACAGACAATATGAATCAGTATGTATATTATGATGATAACGACAATGAAATAATCATTTATAAGAAAGAAATCCCTTTCAGAATGGAGGGTGAGCATGTTTCTTTGGAAGCTTTCATTGATATTACACCAATTGAAATTACTCGAAAACGAGAAATAGCAGCCAACAAAGCAAAATCAGAATTCTTGGCTAAAATGAGTCATGAAATCCGAACTCCACTTAACGGAATTATAGGAATGGCAAATACGCTTGAAAATTTCAATCTAGATGATAAACAAGCTGATGCAGTTCATATTATTCTTAAATCAGCAGACCTTTTATTATCAATTATTAATGACATTCTGGATTTCTCGAAAATTGAAGCTGGAAAAATGATTATTGAAGAAACTCCGTACAATCTTCGCGAAGAAGTTGACGCTACTGTTTCGCTTTTTAATCCTGCAGCTAAAGACAAAGGTATTCAACTTGGTTTTGAAGTAAAAGATAATGTTCCAGATCATATCATTGGCGACCCATTCAGGCTTAAACAAGTTATATCTAACCTTATTGGTAATGCAATTAAGTTTACGTACGAAGGCAAAATTATTCTTACCGTTGAATTAGTTAAAAAACATACTGGATATTTAACAGCTTTGTTTTCTATTGAGGATACCGGAATTGGCATACCAAAAGAAAAATTGAAAGATATTTTCGCCTCATTTTCACAGGCAGATGGATCAACAACAAGAAAATTCGGAGGAACAGGTCTGGGAATTACAATTTCAAAACAACTTGTTGAGCTAATGGGAGGCGAAATGTGGGTTGAAAGTCCATCATCAATATCGCAAGATCCTCAATATAGCGGTTCTAAATTTTCTTTTACTATACAGGTTTATTCAAACGAAAAAATTAAAAAAGAAATTCCTGTTTCCGAATTAAAGGAATATAATCAAATCAATGTGCTTATAATCAACAATAAGATAGAAGAAGAAAAAACTTTATTACATACTTTTACAAGTTTTGAAACAAACAACGAACAATTAGTTCCAAATGATGATTGTTTGAAGAAAATAGAAGATTCATTACTTGAAAAAAACAAGCCTTATCATCTGATATTAATAAAAGAAAATGTGGATTTCGATGGAATCGGTTTTGCTCGAAAAATACATGAAAAGGGACTTTCAAATAAATTTTTTATTGCAATTGTAAGTTCGAATGATCAGCCTGGAAACTATGTAAAATGCAAAATGAATGGTGTAGATTATTATCTGATCAAACCATATGAGGCATCTGAAATTTTTGATATTCTTCAGGACAACTTTACAAGCCTGAAAGTTACAGATAAGGTGCTTCCGGAGCTAAACAAGCTTAAGAAAAAAATCAACATTCTTTTAGCCGAAGATAATATTATTAATCAGAGAGTTGCGCAAACTATTTTCAAAAATATTGGCTATGATATTACAATAGCACAAAATGGTAAAGAATGCGTCGAAAGGGTTAAAGAGAATAAATTCGACATTATTTTTATGGATATTATGATGCCAGAAAAGGATGGTTTAGAAGCAACTGCCGAAATCAGAAGTGCTGGATATAAGTTACCAATTGTTGCAATGACAGCAAATGCACGCGAGGAAGATAAAACAAAGGCATTCAATAGCGGCATGAACCATTATCTGGCAAAACCTGTACGTATTGAAGAAATAAAGGAAGTACTAATTCGTTATTTTTCTGAATAACTAAATAATAAGATAATGAACTCACACGAAATAGATTATAAAATAATTGGCGATGATATTCAGCTCGTTGAAATTGAACTGGATCCAAACGAAACTGTAATAGCAGAAGCAGGTGCAATGCTTTATATGGAAGAAGGGATTTCTTTTGAAACAAAACTTGGCGATGGTTCTACTCCAGATCAAAGTTTTATGAGCAAAGTATTTTCAGCTGGAAGTCGTTTAATTACTGGTGAATCCATATTTATAACTCATTTTACAAATCACGGTTTAAACAAAAGAAAAGTTTCTTTCTCAGCACCTTATCCTGGTAAAATAATTCCTGTTGATTTTAAGCAAATTGGAGGAAAAATAATTGTTCAAAAAGATGGATTCTTATGTGCTGCTTTAGGTACGAAAATTTCAATTCATTTAAACCGAAAACTTGGGGCTGGGCTTGTTGGTGGCGAAGGGTTTATTTTACAGAAACTCGAAGGTGATGGTCTTGTATTTATGCATGCAGGCGGCACTGTTATTGAAAAAACCTTAAATAATGAAACTTTACGAATTGATACCGGTTGCATCGTAGCATATGAACCTCAAATTGATTTTAATATAGAAGCTTCAGGAAGTTTAAAGTCAATGGTTTTTGGTGGCGAAGGACTGTTTCTTGCAACATTAAAAGGAACAGGAAAGGTGTGGTTGCAGTCAATGCCAATAAGAAAGCTTATTCAAAGACTTTCGCCAGTTGGAGGTAATACAAGAAAAGGCAATCAATCCATTTTAGGTAACTTTTTAGAAGGATAAAAAATTAAATCGCAACGTATAAACCTGACTCTTTTCAATAAGCAGTCAGGTTTTTTATTTACTTTCGCAAAGTAAAGTATGCTGTTATGTCCGAAAAAATATGTGCTAAAGAATTTTATACACTCTCAAAGGAAATTCCCGTTATCGATGTTCGTTCGCCCAAAGAATTTGATATAGGTCATATTCCAAATGCACATAATATTCCCATTTTTAGCAATGAAGAAAGAGCAGCTGTTGGTACAAAATTCAAACAAGAAGGCAGAGAACCAGCAATATTAGTTGGTTTAGAAATTGTAGGAAGCAAACTTCGGACATTTGCTAACACAGCAAGAAAATTAGCAAAAAACAATACCTTACTTGTTCATTGCTGGCGAGGAGGAATGAGAAGCTCGAGCATGGCATGGTTATTCGAAACAATTGGTGTAAAAACCTATTTGCTCGAAGATGGATATAAGGCGTTTCGCTCATATGGGAAATCACGGCTTGCTGCTTCCGAAAAATTAATTATCCTTGGAGGACTAACTGGAAGCGGTAAAACAGAAACACTACTAAAAATTAAAGAAAAAGGTGAGCAGGTTGTTGATCTTGAAGGACTGGCTCATCATAAAGGATCAGCTTTTGGTTCACTTGGACAAGAGCCGCAACTCCCAAACGAACAATTTGAAAATAACCTGATTTATGAATGGTTATCATTAGATCTAACAAAACCTATATGGCTCGAAGATGAAAGTCATTCGATTGGATCTAACTGGCTTCCAAGCGAGCTATTCTCATTAATGAGAAAATCGAAGGTTTTAAAAATGGAACTACCCAAGGAAGAAAGAATAAAAAGACTCATAAATGAATATGCCGGATTTGATGCGAAATATCTCGAAGAATGCATTTTAAAGATTGGCAAGAGGCTTGGGGGGCAAAACGTAAAACAAGCTCTTGAATCGCTTGAAAGTGGAGATTTAAGCACTGTTGCAGACCTGACTCTTGTGTATTATGATAAAAGTTATGGTCATGGCTTAAATACACGTAATGAGAATTCGGTATATCCTGTTAAATTGGATTCAGATGACCCAGAAAAGAATGCAGAAATATTAATTGAATTTGCTAGAAAAATCTAAATGCATTTATGTTAAAAAAGGCGTCTACAAATTTAGACGCCCTATTTTTTTCTATTTGTTTTTACCAGCAGTCATTCCAGGATCAATTTCAAAGCTTAGTTTGTGACTATCCTGAAGTATCTTCTCAGATTCCTTAAAAGTATCTTTCCAGTCAATATTCATTGTAGCAAACTGCATATCTAATATTCTTCCCTCGATATCAAATTTTGCTGTAAACTTCACTTCATCGTCTTTTTGCATAACATGTTGTTTCGATTTTCTTTCCATATTAGCAAACTCTCCTTTTTCTGTACTTACAACCAATTTGCTTGGATCGAAAATACCTACTTTATCACCAATATACTTGCATGTGAATTCCGCTTCTGTGCCTTGTGTTCTTTGACTTACATCCGATAAGTTGATTCTATACCCTCCTACTTCGAAACCATTTTTATTCGCAGGTAATTGAAATTGTTCTGCTACTAATGCTTCTCCATTTGTAGAAACTATGTATAGTCCCTTAATTTCAAGGTCAAAATTTTCAACATGAAAGTTTGCTCCATCTACAACCTTCGCTACAAAGTTTTTTGACTTTTGTGGAGCAATTATCAGCCCTCCAGAAATTAAGGATGCTAATCCTCCTTTTGGTTTTGGAGAATATACTCCCTGATCGAAAGTAAACACGAATTCTTCTGGACTAATAAACAAATAATCGTTGGTTTTATTAGTTACTTTTAGTTTTAATTGACAAAATGCCTGTTGCGCATGTGCATCAGATATTTCTATTTTATACTGATCTGTTTCAATTGCTTTCACTTTTTTAAAATGATTCTCATGCTTTGGATCGTTAACATCTTGAGCTACAGCCTGAATAATTGATAATAAGATAAATAAGCTTACAAAAAAGGTGAATTTTCTTTTCATTTTTAAATTTTTAAGATTAATGTGTTTAGTTTTTAAAGCCAATGAAGATACAAATCATATGCCAATAATATCAATCATTAAGTTTAAATTATTCAGTTAAAATGAATTTTTATTATGATAATGTTTACTCATATCTCAAAGCCTCAACAGGATTTGTTCTTGCTGCCTTAAGTGTATGAAAAGTAATTGTGATAATTGTTAATACAAGAGATAAAATAAAACCAATTACAAAAACAAAAACACTGATATCAATCCTATAAGCAAAAACTTGTAAGATTTTATTAATAATATACCATGCTGGAAACCAAGCTATAACATTTCCCAAAACAACTAATAGAATATATTCACGAGCAATTAATTTATATATCTCAAATACTGATGAGCCAAGTGTTTTTCTTATTCCAATCTCTTTTGTTTTATGTTTAACGGTAATAGCAACTAAACCAAAAATTCCCATACTGGCAATTAAAATTGCAATGAGAGCAAAAAACCCAAAAGTCTTTTCAATACTCTCCACTTCGTTGAGTGTTTCAGCTTTGAAATCAGTATTGCCATAATTAAAAAACGAATACATATTATCAGGGAAATATTCTTTAAGCGCAACCGATGCTAATTCACTTATTTTATTCAAATTGTGCTCTTCACACTTAACAACCATCCAGTTAGACACTTTAGGATCATCCACCAAGAAAATTACCTGAGCCAGTATTTTACTTTGTAATGAAGAAACATGAAAATCTTCAAATACACCAATAATCTCATATTTATTTCCCAGCATAATAATTCTTTCACCGATTGGATTTTCAAAAGCCAGCTTACTCACTGCCGTTTGATTGATATGACAATATCCATTAACTGTAGAATCATTGCTTACTGAAATCTCCTTCCCGGTTATAAGTTTGATATTAAACGTTTCTAAATATGAGGTTTCAGCTACGTTAAAATTAACCAATAAAGCTTCTTCTTTAGCTTCACCATCTTTATGTAATGTAGAACTACTATTACCATAAAAAGGCATGTTTCTGCAAAGAGTAATATTTTGAACCCCTGCATATCCATATACTTCATCTTTAAAATTTTTCAATTTCTGATTACTCTCTCCATTTTCTTCTCCAACATATACTGCAATTAATCCCTCTTTATTAAAACCAAGGTCTATATTTTTTATATAATCAAATTGTTGATACACTATAATTGTTGATATTATTAAAACAACAGAAACAGCATACTGAATAACAATTAGTACTTTCTTCCCT
>DAOWGM010000031.1 GCA_030637515.1 Bacteroidales bacterium | reverse complement strand
TTTCAATGCTCTATTTTGGCTTATTTTAACAAATTTTATAAAAGAATGGTGGACTTATTATTATCTTCATATTCCCATTAATACATTACTATTATTTCCATTCTTTTTAATTGGAATAAGTGTTAATAATAAATACAGAACTATTTCTATTATTCTTTCAATTAGTGTTTTTATTATATATAATATTAATAGTTTGCTGCCGATGTTTAGATAATTGATTTAGAATAATTAACATCACACACAACCTTTGTAGGTTATTTCTAAAAAACTAAGAATAGACATCGATTAAATAATAATGAGTTTATATGGGTACGCCGGGAATACTGACCAATTTCTGTATTGGTTAGAAAAGACTTATATTAGAAAAAACCCTGATCTTCCATATTTAGGTGTTATTAACATGTTTCAGCGATATAAGGATGAACCGCGGTACATTGAAATAGTGCAACGAATGAATCTGCCACTTGGTAAATTTGAATAAAGTCCTACATGTAATATAATTACTAACCTTAACGGTAGTTACCAATAACTACCGTTTAAATATTCATTTGGTTTAAACATAGCAAATACTTTTTTGTTATCTATCTAAAATCTTATTTAGAATGTTTCTAAACATGATGAAAGTCTTGTTTTTTATTAGAACGATATGCATATATTTGCATATCGCTTATTAAAGCAAGAATGTTTAACCGTTTAAATTATAATAGAAATGCAAAAGAATTTATACTTTGCTCCTCCGGCTAAAAATGAACCGGTATTAACCTACAAAAAAGATTCTCTTGAGCGTGAGAAACTCGTAAAAGCAATTGAATGGTCGAGATCTCATGTAGTTGATATTCCTATGATTATTGATGGAAAAGAGGTTCGTTCTGAGAAGAAAATTGAAATTCATCCACCTCACGATCATCAACATTTATTAGGTCATTATTACCGTGGAGACAAAAGTCATGTAAAAGATGCAATTGATGCAGCTTTGAAAGCACGTGAAAAATGGTCTTCAATGTCGTGGAAACAGCGCGCATCTATTTTTTTAAAAGCTGCAGGAATGATTGCAGGACCATATCGTGCAAGAATTAACGCTGCAACTATGTTAGGACAATCCAAATCAGTACATCAGGCAGAAATTGATGCAGCTTGTGAGTTATCCGATTTTCTAAGGTTTAATGTTCAGTATATGACCGAAATATACAATGAGCAACCTGAATCAGATGAATTAATATGGAATCGTACTGAACAGCGTGCTTTGGAAGGATTCGTTTTTGCTTTAACGCCTTTTAATTTTACCGCTATTGCAGGAAATTTACCTTCGGCACCTGCTATGATGGGTAATACTGTAGTTTGGAAACCTTCTAATACACAGATTTATGCTGCTCGAATAATTATGGAAATATTTATTGAAGCAGGATTGCCTAATGGTGTTATTAATCTGGTATTTGTTTCTGGTCCTGTAGCAGGAAAAGTAATTTTTTCACATCCTGATTTTGCAGGAATTCACTTTACAGGATCAACTTCTGTATTTCAAAATATCTGGAAAGAAATAGGAGGTAATATTGCAAATTATAAATCGTATCCACGAATAGTTGGCGAAACCGGAGGTAAAAATTTTGTTTTAGTTCACGAGACGGCAAATGCGGTGCAAGTTGCTACTGCAATTACTAGAGGAGCTTTTGAATATCAAGGACAGAAATGTTCAGCTGTTTCACGTGCTTATATTCCAGATAATTTATGGGACGAAGTGCTTTGCGAAATTAAGTGCGACATGAACACAATGAAAATGGGTCCGGTTGAAGATTTTTCAAATTTTGTAAATGCGGTTATTGATGAAGCATCTTTTGATAAACTTTCAGGATTTATAGACAGAGTAAAAGAAGATACTGAAGTAGAAATCATACACGGTGGTAACTATGATAAGTCAAAAGGATATTTTGTTGAACCAACTATTATCCTTACAAAAGATCCACATTATGTGACTATGGAGGAAGAATTATTTGGTCCGATTTTAACCATTTACATTTATGATCCTGAGAAATGGGAAGAAACTATTGAATTAGTAGATAATACTTCGATTTATGCCTTAACAGGATCAATCTTTTCAAAAGACCGATATGTAATTGAAGATGCCATGAAAAAGCTGGAACATGCTGCAGGTAATTTCTATATTAATGATAAACCTACAGGTGCCGTTGTAAATCAGCAACCTTTTGGTGGTGCACGTGGTTCAGGAACAAACGATAAAGCAGGATCGAAACTGAACTTATTGCGTTGGGTTAGTCCACGAACAGTAAAAGAGTGTTTTGTTCCGGCAACAAGTTATAAATATCCATTTATGGAAGAGTAGAATAAATTAAAATTTCATAAATATAATTCTGAACGAAGTGAAGAATCTAAAAACAACACAAAGATTAACTTCGTTGAACTCGCAAGCTCGGTTCTTCGCTCTGCTCAGAATGACCAATAAAAATATCACTCAAATATTTTTACATAAAATTTCTTTTTCTAACCGATATGTTTATTTTTGCATATCTAAATTTTAAACCTAAATACAATGAAACAAATTAAAATTTTATTAAACATGTTACTTGTTGCACTAATCTTAGTTAGTTGCAATTCCAATAATCAAGAAAAAAATACATTAATTATTTTTCATGCAGGAAGCTTATCTGTTCCTTTCAAACAAATGAAAGAAGCATTTGAAAAAGAAAATCCAAATATTGAGATTTTATTGGAGTCAGCAGGTAGTGTGAAATGTGCCCGAAAAATCACAGATCTTAATAAAGAATGTGATATTATGGCATCCGCAGATTATACTATTATTGATGAAATGTTAATTCCAGATTACACCAGTTGGAATATCAAATTTGCCAGTAACGAAATGGCAATTGTGTATCACGATGCATCAAAATATTCCAATGAAATAAATGCAGAAAATTGGCACGAGATTTTGCTCAGAGAAGATGTGTTTTATGGTAGAGCTGATCCAAATTCAGATCCTTGTGGATACCGTGCACTTTTAACTTCACAATTATCTGAACAATATTATAATTTAAACGGATTTGCTGATAAAATCATTGAAAAAGATCAGGAATACATTCGTCCCAAAGAAGTTGATTTATTAGCCTTGTTAGAATCAAATACAATCGATTACTTATTTTTATATCGATCGGTAGCTCAGCAACACGAATTAAAATATGTTATTCTTCCTGATTCAGTTAACCTTAAAAACCCTGAATTAAAAGAATTCTATAAAATGGCTAAAGTAGATATCGTTGGCAAAGAGCCGGGAACTACAATTACAAAAATAGGTCAGCCAATGGTTTATGGCATTGCAATTTTAGATAATGCACCCAACAAAGAACTGGCTTTGAAATTTGTTGATTTTATTCTATCAAATGATGGAGGTTCGAGAATAATGGAAGAAAATGGTCAACCATCAATGGTACCTACATATTCAGAAACATATAATTCAATACCTGAACAATTAAAACAATTTGCAAATACAAAATAGTTTAATGCAATGAGAAAAATACTTTTAGCTACTATACTCACAATACTTTTTTTTACCGGAAAAGCACAATTTAAAATTGATGCAGAATATCGTCCGCGATTTGAACTGAGAGATGGTTACAGTACTTTAAAAGCAGAAGATTCTGAACCTGCGTATTTTGTTACTCAACGTACCAGACTAAATTTAAATCACACATATAATAACGTTACATCAAAATTATCAGTTCAGGATTACCGCGTTTGGGGAGACTCAAAATTAAAAGCTGATGATTCGGGAGTAAGTGTTTTTGAAGCTTATTTTAAATTAAAATTAAACGATTATTGGGCAATTACAGCAGGTCGTCAGGCAATAAATATTGATAACAAGCGACTTTTTTCAGCAGCAAACTGGAATCAGGTTAGTACTTCGCACGATGGATTAACTTTCGATTTTACAAAAGAACTCTTCAATTTTAAAATGATTACAGCTTTCAATCAGTCTAAAGTTGCAAATTTTGGAACCGATTATTCCGATCAAATCAGTAATTATAAGTTCTTAAATGTAATTTGGATAGAAAAAAAAATCGAGAATCTTTCATTTGCTAATTTAACTATAACTGATGCTTATCAGAAAGATAGTACAACTAATACAGACTATTACAGATTCACAACTGGAGGTATAATTAAATATAAAAATGATGCAAACGATTTTCAGTTAAGAGGATTCTATCAGACTGGAAAAAATAAAATCGGACAAGATGTTAGTGCATTTTATACAAGTGCAAGTTATATGCATAAATTCGGATCAGTTTTAAACTTAACCGGAGGATTTGAATATATGTCGGGTAACGATTTAACCGATTTAACCAATGAAAAAGACAATGCTTTTGATATTTTATATGGTGCAAAACATTGGTTTAATGGAATGATGGATTATTTTAGTACTCCGAAAACAACTCATAATGCGGGTTTAGTTGACGGATATTTGAAATTGGATTTTACTAAAATTGAGAATTGGAAATTATCTACACATTATCATTATTTAGCTCTTGCTAATAATTATATTTACGAAGGCGAAAAGCAAGATAAATTTTTAGCAAACGAAATCGACTTGGTTGCAACTTGGAGAATGAATGATATTATAAATTTACAGTTAGGATACGGAATGTTATTTGGCGGAAAAACTCTGGAGTATGTTAAAGGAGTTGAAGGTGATGGATTACAACAATACTTTTTTACAATGATAACAGTAAAACCAACATTCTTTAAAAATTAAAAATGAATAACCGAAGCACACCAATAATATTTATTTTTCTTGGAGGGCTGATATTACTTTTTGTAATTGCTCCTCTGGCTAGTATGTTTTTAGCAACTACGCCTAATCAAATATTTGAGACAACTCAGGATCAGGAAGTAATTGATAGTATTTGGTTAACGCTTCGGGTTTCTTTTTTATCTACATTATTCTTTGCGATCGGAGCTATTCCTCTTGCATATTATTTAGCAAGAACAAAATTCAAACTAAAAAAACTGGTAAATGGAATTGTTGATTTACCTATTGTAATTCCACACTCTGCTGCAGGGATAGCCATATTAGGTTTTATTTCGCGTGATTCGGTTATTGGTAAAGCAGCTTCTTCGGTTGGTTTAAACTTTGTAGGACATCCAATAGGAATTGCTATTGCAATGGCATTCGTAAGTATTCCATTTTTAATTAACGCTGCTCGTGATGGATTTAATAATGTTCCTGTTAAACTGGAAAAAACGGCATTGAATCTTGGAGCATCACCCGTTAGAGTATTTTTTACTATTTCATTGCCTTTAGCCTGGAAAAATATCTTATCAGGTTTAATTATGATGTTTGCACGTGGATTGAGTGAATTTGGAGCTGTTGTAATTGTTGCTTATCATCCAATGATTACTCCTGTTATGATTTACGAGCGATTTGGCTCATTCGGATTAAAATATGCACGACCAGTATCGGTAGTATTTATTTTGGTTTGTTTGGTGTTTTTTATTTTTCTAAGAATGCTATCAAAAGATAAAGAATCAACAAATGCTTAAACTAAAAGACATATCAATTCAATTAGGGAGTTTCCAATTAAAGAATATTAATCTTGAATTGGATAAAGGAGATTATTATGTTCTTTTAGGAAAATCAGGAGTTGGAAAAACCGTATTATTAGAGGTAATTGCCGGATTAATAAAACCAAATTCAGGTCAGGTAATATTAAATAATGAAGATATTACACATCATAAAATCCAAAATCGGAAAGTTGGAATTGTTTTTCAGGATTACTCCGTATTTCCGCACTTAACTGTCAAACAGAATATTGCATATCCATTAAAAGGAAAAAGAATCAGTAATACTGAAAAAGAATTATTAATTACAAAATATGCTGAATTAGCAAATATTGAACATTTATTAGATCGAAATACCCAAAATCTTTCAGGAGGAGAATTGCAAAGAGTTGCTTTAGCACGAATGCTTGTTTCAAAACCAGATTGCATTTTATTGGATGAGCCTTTGGCATCGCTTGATGTGCAGCTAAAAGGTGGCTTGCGTAATCTTCTTAGACAAATTAACCAAAGCGGAGTTACTATCTTACATGTAACACATGATTATGAAGAAGCTATAGCCCTTTCAAACAAGGTAGCTGTTGTGCACGAAGGTGAAATTATTCAGAAAGGATTAACAAAGGAAGTCTTTAAAAAGCCAGCCAATGAATTTGTCGCGAATTTTACTGGTATAAAAAACTTTTTTATTAGCGAATTTACACCTAACAATACTGCTAAAATTAATGGTGATTTAGAGATAAAAGTCTCGAATAAAGATGAGCTATTAAAAGGTAAAATAATTATTCGCGGCGAGGAAATAATTCTATCAAACAAAAAAATCGAATCCAGCGCTACGAATAATTTTAAGGGAAAAATAAAGCAAATAATCCCATACCTTACAAATCAAGAAGTTATTGTTGATATTGGTATTGAGCTTTCAGTTGTAATTTCTGAAGAATCGCTGCAAAAATTTAATTTTAAAGAGGGTTCAGAAGCATGGGTGTCGTTCAAATCTACTGCTATAAAAATTATTCCATAATTTATTAAAAGTTACACTTTAGTTGCGTTCTTTTTTAAACGTCTATGGCATTAAATCAGAGCCGCATACGAAATAAAAGTTTCCCAATTGGTTTAAGTTGATTTAAGGCGTAACTTGCCCCTATGCATAAAATTGTATTTCAAAATCCTGAGGGGAAACCAAATCCTGGAATGGAGCAGGCATATAATTCCATTATTTCTGCAAGTATATCTGAACTTAAGTGTCAGACTCACGATAAAAGTGTTGAATTTGAACTTATTTTCGAAGCACCCAATACATATCATGTGCAAATTACAGCATGTTGCGACGAGTTTAAAGCTTTAATTGATGATAAAGTGGCTCAGATGTTGAGTTAGTATTTTACAAAGGCTTATCATTCTTAAAAGATTATTAACTTTGCATTTTAAATTCGGAACTATTGATATGAATACAAAATGCTCTTGCTGCTCATCCATAGAAAAATCAACGGAAAATGATTTAACATCTTACTGGAATAAAACCTACAATAGAGAGATACAAAAGCTGGGATGGTACGAAGAAAATCCTGAAATTTCGTTAAAACTAATTGAAAAATGCAAGCTGAATAAAGATGTTTCTATATTAAATGTTGGCGCTGGAGCAAGCACACTTATCGATGAATTGGTCCAATTGGATTATAAGAATATCATTGCAAACGACCTAAGTACTAACGCACTCGATAAGCTTAAAGAAAGATTAGGAAAAGAAAGCAGTAAAGTAAAATGGATTGTTGATGATTTAACTAAACCTACAGAGCTAAATCATGTGGGTAAGATAGATTTATGGCACGATAGAGCTGTATTGCATTTTTTTAATGAGCCAGAAGAACAGAATCACTATTTCGAATTAGTTAAAAAGCTGGTTAAGAAAACTGGTTATGTGATTATTGCAGCTTTTAACCTGAACGGTGCAGAAAAATGTAGTGGACTGTATGTTTTCAGATATAATAAGGAGATGATTCAGAAAAGACTTGGAAGCGATTTTGAATTAATAGAAGCTTTTGATCATACATACACCATGCCATCGGGCGATACTCGTGAATACATTTATACTTTATTTCAAAGAAAGAGCTAATTATGGAAAACAGCGATATATTGCGTAAGATACGCTACACTTTCGATTTTAACGATGAGAAAATGATTGAGATATTTGGCTCAGCTGATTTGGAGGTAACCAGAGCACAGATAAGCAATTGGTTAAAGAAAGATGATGATCCATATTTTAAAGGAATTTTAGATTTCGAGCTTGCCTCTTTCTTGAATGGTTTTATTATTCATAGGCGTGGTAAAAAAGATGGTCCGCAACCTGTTGCAGAAAAGCGCACAAATAACAATATCGTTTTCAGAAAATTAAAAATTGCTTTAAACTTAAAGGATGAGGATATTCTGGAGATTTTTAAGCTCGTTGATATGCGTATAAGCAAGCACGAACTAAGTTCCTTTTTCCGTAAACCAACACAAGATAAATACCGACCTTGCAAGGATCAGTTTTTGCGTAATTTCCTTCATGGTATGCAGTTAAAATATCATGTAGAAAAGAAATGAAACAAGGCTCTTTAAATAGAAAAAAAGAACATCCGAAAGTTAAACCCGGATTACACAAGCGAAATAAACATCGTGAGCGATACAATTTTAAGCAGCTAACAGCAAGTTGTCCTGAATTAGCAAAGTTTGTAAAGCTGAATAATTACGATGATGAATCCATAGATTTTTCTGATCCGGCAGCAGTAAAAATGCTGAACAAAGCTTTACTTAAGCATTTTTATGGAATTGAAAACTGGGATATTCCTGAAAATTATTTATGTCCTCCTATTCCTGGAAGAGCAGATTATATTCACCATATTTCGGATATATTGTGTGGGAGTAACTATGGAAAATCCCCCAAAGGTGAAAAGGTAACATGCCTTGATATTGGCACTGGAGCAAATTGTGTTTATCCACTAATTGGACAAAAAGAATATGGATGGAAGTTTATTGGAACTGATATTGATTCTGTAGCCATTGAAAACGGAAATAAAATACTGGAACAGAATCCTTCTTTGAAAGGAAAGATTGACTTGAGATTTCAAAACAATTCAAAAGACTTCTTTTACGGAATTCTGAAGAAAGATGAGCAAATTGATTTAACGGTTTGTAATCCGCCGTTTCATGCTTCTTTAGCTGAAGCACAAGCCGTAAATATTCGCAAAGTAAGTAACTTGAAGCAACAGAAAGTTAATAAACCGGAGCTTAATTTTGGAGGACAAAATAAAGAGTTATGGTGCGAAGGTGGCGAAGAACGATTCGTTCGTGAAATGATTCGGGAAAGCAAAAAGTTTGCAGATTCTTGTTTCTGGTTTTCCACATTAATTTCAAAACAAGTAAACTTAAAATTGGCACAAGTTGCACTTGAAAAAGCCGAAGCTGTTGAGGTAAAAACCGTTCCAATGGGGCAGGGAAATAAAATTAGTCGCATACTTGTGTGGACATTCCTGAGTAAAGAACAACAAAACAACTGGCGAAATACTCGTTGGAAAGAATAGAAATAATTTGATTTATAAGCTTAATAAGAACAAAATGAGTAAACATCATTTGTTATGAAAAAGTTTAATTTGAATTTACTTACTATTTTTGCTTTTATGCTTATCTCCAGTACAAGTTATTCTCAAATTAAAAAGACTATTTACTTTATTCCCGGACAAGGATCGGACAAGAGAATTTTTGCTGATTTAACTCTTGATTCTTCGTACAATTATAAATTTCTTGATTATAATACGCCGGACAGAAAATTATTATTAAGCGAATTTGCAAAACAAATAGCTACATCAATTGATAGCAGTGAAAAATTTATTTTAATTGGTGTTTCGCTCGGAGGAATGATTTGTGCCGAATTAAATGAAATTCTTAATCCTGAAAAGGTGATTATTATTTCTAGTGCTAAAAATAGAATGGAGCTTCCTTTCAGATATAAGTTTCAAAGGATAATACCCTTATTCGAAATCTTCCCGGCCCGTGTTTTGTTTTGGGGAGCTAAAATTCTACAACCAATTGTTGAATCCGACAGAAATAAAAATAAAGATACTTTTAAAAGTATGTTATTCAGTAAGAATCCAACATATATTAAAAGAACTATAAGGTTAATTATTAATTGGAAAAGAACTTCGAATTCCAAGGAAATAATTCATATTCACGGAACAAATGATCATACTTTGCCATTTAAGAATATATCCAATCCCGATTATGTGATAAAAAATGGTTCACATATGATGACGCTGACCAGAGCAGATGAAATAAGCAAAATTTTAAACAAAATATTAAGTAAATAACAACCCAAACAATGCTTAGATGCCATAAGAAAGTATTTTAACGAATAATTGTGTCGTTGCCCACTTTACAAGCATGAATTTTTTTGTGAAAAAAAGTTTCGTTATTTTTAATATCCAAAACATTGAATACTTAAACATAAAATAAAGAAATAGCGGGAAAAATTTAATATTAAATTATGAGCTTAACGAAAGATATTTCTGAACTATTAAATGCCAAAATAATAACTCAGGATACTGCCGACAATATTCGGGCATATTACAAAAGCAAAGGAGGAAATTCAACAAACAGACTTTTTATAGTTTTTGGTGTATTAGGTGCCATTTTGGTTGGTCTGGGAATTATATTAATAATTGCACATAACTGGGACGAACTTTCACGCATCACAAAAACAATTTTTGCATTCGTCCCTTTAGTTACAGGTCAATTATTCTGTGGTTATGCTTTATTAAAAAAGAAAGATAGTACTGCATGGAGAGAAAGTTCAGCTTCATTCCTGTTTTTCGCGGTTGGTGCATGTATATCTTTGGTTAGCCAGATTTATAACATTCCTGGCGATTTAAGTTCATTTATTATTACCTGGATGTTACTTTGCTTTCCGTTAATTTACTTAATGAGATCGTCAATGGCTTCATTATTATATTTAATAGGGATAACATTCTATGCAACAGAGATTTCGTATTGGTCATACTCATCTGAATCATTCACCTTTTGGTTACTGCTAATAACTATTTTACCACATTATTACTCATTGTATAAAAATAAGCCCAAAAGCAATTTCATGATTTTTCATAACTGGATGATACCAGTTTCGGTGTTAATTATACTGGGAACCCTCGCTGATCATGCTGAAACTATAATGTTTATAGCATATATGAATCTGTTTGGCTTACTGTATATAATTGGGAATCTGGAATTTTTTAAACAGCAAAAAACCAGAAACAATGCCTATAAGATTTTGGGCTCGCTCGGAACAATTATACTTTTATTAATAATGAGCTTTGATTGGTTTTGGGAGGAAATAATTAGAGACGAACTTTATTTTAAAGAATTAATACGTTCAAGCGAATTTTTTGCGTCGGCAATAATTGCTTTATTGTCATTTGGAATTTTATTTTTTAAACTGAAAAAAAGGTCTGTTAACGAGATAAAACCATTAGAACTCGTTTTTGCTCTGTATATAATCATATTTATTATAGGAACATACTCAACATTTTCGATGATACTAATTAATATTCTGGTATTTGCAATTGGTATTCTTACAATAAAAAGCGGTGCAAAACAAAACCATCTGGGAATATTAAATTTTGGATTGTTAATTATTACAGCACTGGTAATTTGTAGATTTTTCGACGAAGATTTAAGCTTTGTAATAAGAGGAATTTTATTTGTTTCTGTTGGCGTTGGTTTCTTCGCTACAAACTATTGGTTAATTAAAAAAAGAAAAGTAAATGAATAGCAAAAAACTCATATTATATGTATTTATTCTTGTTGCATTAGTGCAATTGTATTTACCTGCTAAAATGATTTTTGACAAGGAAAAGGCAATAAGCTCAGGTACAGAATATAAATTTAAAACTGCTCCGGTAGATCCGACCGATCCATTTCGTGGAAAATACATTACCCTTCGATTCGAAGAAACCCAATTCATAGTAACAGACGAAACAGAATGGATGTACGGTGAAGACGCTTATGTTATTCTTACCACTGACGATGAAGGATATGCAAAAATAAGTTGCGTTTCAAAAACAGAACCTTTTGATGATGTAGATTTTGTTAAAGCAAAAGTTTCTTATATCTCTTCTATTGATGGTAAAAATTTAAGCATTGAATACCCTTTTAATAGATTCTACATGGAAGAATCAAAAGCACTTGAAGCTGAAATCGTATACGGAGAAACATGGAACAATCAAGCTAGTGTAACTTATGCCTTAGTAAATGTAAAAGGTAACGAAGCTGTATTAACAGATGTGTTAATCGATGGAGTTTCAATTCGAGAAATTGTAAAAGAAAGACAACAGAATTAGAATTACTTTATTGTAAGAAAAGAACTTGGGGTATAAAGACCCAAGTTTGTACATAATCATTTACATTTCCTTAAATTAAAAGTTCCAAATTCTTTTTATTCTGATTTCTGTTCATTAGAATCTTTTACTTCAAATTTTGTATTGTCTGATTTATATTAATATTTTTAACAAACTGTTTATCACACAATCAGGTAGACAATTAAAATATAATGATGAAACAAAGCCTAATCTTCTTTTTAATCATTTTATTAAGTAACAATATTTTCGGACAGCATTCAAAGCCCGATACCTTAACAGCAATGTTTTGTGAAAATCAAATTAAACTTGATGGTAAATTAGATGAAGATTGTTGGTCGCAGGCAATTTCTATCGAGAATTTTACTCAAAGAGAACAGAACGAAGGAGAACCAGCAACTGAAAAAACACGTGTTGCTGTAGTATATACAACAAATGAAATTTATTTTGGTATTTGGTGTTACGATAGTGAACCTGATAAGATTTCAGCTCAACAAATGGCTCGTGATTTTAATTGGAGAAGCGATGACAATGTTGAGATTATGTTAAGCACCTTTAACGACAATAGAAATGGATATTTATTTGCAACAAATCCGAATGGTGCCATGGCCGATGTTTGGGTAACTGATGAAGGTAAAGATTGGAATAAAGATTGGAATGGAGTTTGGGATGTTGCTGTAGATATAAACGAGCAAGGTTGGTTTATAGAAATGGTAATTCCTTTTAGCACTTTGAAATTTACAAAAGATAGCGCTCAAATTTGGGGAATTAATTTCGAAAGAAATATCCGAAGAAAAAAAGAACAGCTATTGTGGCAAGGATGGTCGAGACTGTATGATGTTGAAAGAATATCGCAAGGTGGTAAACTAAATGGTATTAGTAATATAAAACAAGGAACAAAAATAGAAATAAAACCATATGTGCTTGGGGGATTTGAATTTACCGATGGGGAAACCGATAACACTGGTAAAATTGGTGGCGAAGTAAATATTGATATCACACCTACACTTAAATTAAACTTTTCGGCAAACACAGATTTTGCACAAGTTGAATCGGACAGGAAACAAATTAATCTTTCCAGATTTTCCTTATACTATCCTGAGAAAAGACAGTTCTTTTTGGAAGGAAAGAATTATTATGACATGAGTGTTGGAAGCAATCGCTTGTTTTATAGCCGAAGAATTGGGATTGATCAAGAAACTGAGGTGCCCATAATTGGGGGAGTAAGATTTTTCGGAAAGCTAAACAAAACTAACATGGGTATCATGTCGATACAAACCAACGCAAAAGACAGTATTCTAACTACGAATTATTCAGTAATTAATATTAAGCAAGATATATTTAAGCAATCGACAGTAGGAGTTATTGCTACTCAAAAATATTCCGACAAAGGATACAATAGAGTTTATGGTACAAACTTTACATACTCTACATCAGAATTGTTTGGTGAAAAGAACCTGATTGTTGGAGGAACTGTTGCACTTTCCGAAACCAACATTTTTGGCGATAACGAAAATCTAAACACAAATAATCTTTCGTACGACCTATTTTTACATTATCCAAATGATATAACTGAATTTGATGCTGGTTTTACTACTGTTCAGAAAGAATTCAATCCGGAAATGGGTTTCGCTAATCGTAAGGATTATCAAATGTTGTATACAGAATTACAGTTTAATCCCAGGTTTAAAAAAATGCCAGCTTTTCGGAATCTGATCCTAAAACCTATCGACATAAATTATTATATAAATGATCAGACCAAGGATCTTGAAACAATAGCATATGAATGGCGTCCTTTTGGATTTGTTTCAAAGAGTGGTGAATTTATGGAATTTAATATCATGCATCTTTATGATAATCCAGTGGAAGATTTCGAACTTATCGATAGTATTTTTATTCCAGCTGGAAGTTATTGGGATCATCGTTTCGAAATTCAGTTTAATTCATTTAGAGGAAGAAAAATTGCAGCTCAAACTAAAATCAATATAGGTGAATTTTATACAGGCCTTAGGCAAAGGTTTGAATTATATACTTTCATTAATCTTAACAGACATCTTAATGTGGGATTTGACTGGCAGCGAAGTTATATTCAGTTACCAGAAAAATCATTTATTACCGATGAGCTGGGAGGAAGAGTTGATTATGCATTTAATCCTAAATTACAAACCAGTCTTTTCGCTCAATGGAATAACGAAGATGATGATATACTTGTTAATTATCGTATAAACTGGATTCCAAAAATTGGCAGTTTTTTCTATTTTGTAATTAATCAGGAGTATAATACCGATAATGGAATTTCTATAGAGCGCACTACCATTATCGGAAAGCTGATATGGAGATTTGCCATATAAAATTAATGTTTCAATTCAATCCCCCGAACCTAGTTGTTTCCGTTGGTCACGAAAAAGCTTTGCTAAGTTCTCCAAGGGGGAAGTTTTTTAGTTTGTGTTTCCCCCTTTTTTAAAAGGGGGATTTATATTTATTATGTATGTGTAAATTAAAATATTACGAAAATTCATTATATTAGTATCTTAGTATTTATTAACCTTAAAACTACATCATGAAAAAACTGCTCATTATTGCATTGCTATTGATTACTTCAACAACATTTGCCCAAAATTTTTATGTGGAAGTAGAGCCTAAGAGTATTACTAAACCTGAAATGGAAGACGAAGTTATTGATTCTTCGATTTTTACCGATTTAGAAAAATTTAACGACGAAAACGATGCAATTATTTATGTTATAAGATCGAAATCGATGGTTGGAGCTGCTGTAAAATGGTTTGTTGAAGCAGATAAAGAACTTATAGCAAAAATAAAGAATAAAGAATATTGTGTAGTTCATATGGATGGAACAGAAGAAGGGCATTCTTTCTTATTCCCAAACCTGAAATTAAATTATACTAACATAAAGCCAAACCGAATTTATTATATCAGGTTTAAAGGATTTGATATAAAAACAGGCTACTTTAATCAGTTTGCATTAGACGAACTTAAAAAAGTAAATCTAACTGCCCCTTTAAAAGAATAATGAAAACAAAAAAGTGAAATTCTGAGCTGGTGTAATTATTTCCCCCTTTGATTTAAAGGGGGATTTGTTGTGTTATGTCAATCCCCCTAACCCCCTCCTCCAAGGGGGAACTTAAATAATATGATCCCTCCAATCCAGTTGTTCCCGTTGGTCACGAAATCGCTTTGCTAAGTTCACCAAGGGGGAATTATTATGTTATTTTAACTACTTCACCCAGTGGGGTTTTCTTATACGTTTTGTGGTGTATTTGTTAAATAAAAAAATGTATTTCCCCCTTTTTTAAAAGGGGGATTAAGGGGGATTTATAATTGCAAATCATCTTCTAAAAATTTCTCTAATTGCCAAACAACATCATCTAATTTATGTCTCACTTCGCTTTCCTTAAATCTTAATACTCGATAGCCAAGATCTTTTAAATATTTGTCTTTCTCAATGTCTTTTTGATGTTTAAACTGATGAGAATAGCCATCAATCTCAATAACTATCTTTAATTTTCTACAAACAAAATCAGCAATATAATTATCAATAACAAATTGCCTGTTAAATTGATATCCATGAAATTTTTTCGCTCGTAATACTTTTTTCCACAAAATGATTTCCCCAAGAGTTGAATTATTTCTTAACTCACGAGCATACTTTTTTAGATTTTTATAATCATTTGTATTATTCATAAGATATCTTTAAAACTAAGATAACTAAAATTTATAAAAATAGTGTTCTAACTTTTAGGATGATATGTAGTGTTATGTCAATCCCCCTTGCCCCCTTCTCTAAGGGGGAACTTATATAATACGATCCCTCCAATCCGGTTGTTCCCATTGTTCTCGAAATTGCTTTGATAGGTTCACTAAGCGAGAATTTTCTTATACGTTTTGTGGAGTATTTGTTAAATGAAAAGACTTGTTTCCCCCTTTAAGAAAGGGGGATTAAGGGGGATTTGTCTAACCACGTGCTTCTCTAAGAATCTCCCATAAATCACGAGGAGCTTCGCTAAAAGTATCTTTAAATAAAAATACTGAAGCAACAATAAATGCAATAAATAAAATAACAATTAGCAATTGCATAAATGAAGTTTTCTGAATATCATCTTTATTTTTCAAATCGCAAATTTCGCCCGGACAGTATTGTGCTTTTTTACCGTAAAACCAACCATAAGTAAGGCATCCTAAACAAATTCCAAAAGCCGATTCGAAGAACAAGAATATCAAACAGATTAAACAGATTAGACCAGTTATTACGCTATACGAATTTAAGATTACAATAAGCGCAAACATAATAATAGCCAAAGCCAAACCAATTACCCATGCAAATTTTTTCTGTGTTGCACCTACATATTCGGGAGTTTGACGACTTACAATTAATCGCCCCATTACCAATGTTGGCGAAAACTTAGGGCTGATAAATAATCGAATAATAAAATCAAGAAGAAAACCAAGAATGAAATATTTTAACATTACAAAGCTTCCTTTAAAAATAGCCATCATAATTGCAATAAATGCGAATAGGAAAAGGATACCTGCTGTAGCTCTAATTTCACGTTCGTTTAAAACAGGAATGTTATAACCTTCTACCGTTTCTCCAAATTGTCTTACTTTACTCATTGTATATCTTTTTTAATTTGTAATAAAACAAATGTAAAACATATATGAATATCATGATGTTAACACGATGTTAAGGTTTTAGATTGATAAAAAGACATTGTATTTCCCCCTTTTCTAAAGGGGGAAATAAAGGGGGATTTGTTGTATTAAATAAATGTAGAAACTTATTTCCCCCTTTAATTTAAAGGGGGACTAAGGGGGATTTGTTGTAGTCTTCCGATCCCCCCAACCCCCTTCTCCAAGGGGGAATTGTAGTGCTAATGCGATCCTTCACCAAGTTTTTATTTCCCCCTTTCTTAAAGGGGGATTAGTAAAGACGTCACTTTCTTAACCCGCGATTTTTTTTGATAAAATCCTCTTGCCAGATTATAAGAATTAACCCTGCCTGCTCTATCTTCTAATTACATAGAACAGGCAGACAGTTAATTCAATTGAAATTTTTTTGTTAGATATTTTTAATTACAAAACCAACTGTAAAATACCCATCAAAATGATTCGATACATTATAAGTTGCCTTAAAACCTAAAGGCAATATAGGAATTGCAAATATAGCTCCTACTTCAAGACCGTAAATGTTATTTGATTCAACTTCTTTTAGTAATAAAAATCGTTTTTTATAAAATGAATTGCGATAAAAATTTACATAAAACAAGGAAGGTTTTAGGTCATCTTTGAGATATAATACTTCCGCCTCAAGTCCAACGTTTATACCAAACTGAGGAAAATCCAAATTAATATCTTGATCTCCTGAAATATCTGCCGAATCAAGTTTAAACACATTGTATTTATAAAAGATTGTTCCATAAGTTCTTATTGCCATTGGTTTCTTTTTTGTCCCAAATTTTTTCAGAGTATAAACAGGTGATACTCCTATACTAACACCCTTATTTGTTTGTGCAACTGCTGTTGCATTTTTTTCAAGTTCTTCGCTTTTAACTGATAAAATATTTGCAATATTTCCAACTAAAAACAAACCAAAATTCCCATTATTCTTAATATCGTATGTACCTATTTTTAATGGTGCTGATCCCGCAAAGTTCTCATATTCAAGGTCTTCTACAAAGCTATACGTTGCTTCAGCTCCGTACCAATAACTTAATGGACTGCTTGACATTCCAAGTACTTGAACTTCTTCTATGGTAGTGCTCACATTCAATACAATGTTATAATTTTTTGTTTCCTCAGATATTTTTATTGTTTGAGTTACAAAACCTACATAAGAAACTATAAATTCATTTACTTCTTTTGACAAGACTAAATTAAATTCTCCATTTAAATCTGTTGTCGTTACCATATCTGTATTTTCAATGAAAATAAATGCATTTATTAAAGCTTCTTCTTTTTCATTAACAACACGTCCTGTAATTGTTTGCTGTGAATATACTATATGAGTTAGGCTAAATAAAATAATTGATAGAATGATTTTATTAAAATTCATGATTTCTGATTTTAAATGTTAATACAATAATTTTCAAAAACGATTTAATCTGAAATCTTTAAGGAGGTTTTTGAACGCAATATATGGCCATATTAAACTTATTGTTAATTAGTATACTACTTCCAATAAATTCAATACGTTCTTAGGTAGGTATATGCAAGATAATAAAATTAAATCAAATAGAAAATAAGCTCTGTTGAAATAATAATAAATAAGTTACTCCATAAATATTGAAACTCAGAACATTGATCATTGTATATTGATAATTGATCATTGAACTATATGTACCCCAACTCAGAAAGAATAGCAACAATTTGTTTTTTTCGTTCGCGCCGGGCAGCATAACGAAGTAGTTTACTAATATTAACATTGTAATTATCCATTGCAACTTTAAATGCATATTTCATATCAATAGCTCTTGCACGGTAATATTCTTCTCCAAAAATGATAGAATGCACAAGCATACCTTCCATCGAAAGCGTTTTATAAGCTCCAATAGTTAAAAAAGGCATATCCGATAGCAAAGGATATAATATAACTGATTCGCTAAAAGGAGTGATATAGCGTTCCGTTACCTCTTTACCAGGTTTTATAAATACACGTTTTCCTAAATGAAGAATATCGTAAAAAAAGAACTCCAAATGTTCTTTGGGAACATGCATAAATATGAAGTGATTCATTCTTTCTATGCCTAAAATATCGTCAACACTGAAATTCTCATACATAAGTAGGGGAGTATTTTTAGGTAAAAGCTTATAGGTTTTATTATAGAACTGTTTGGCCTTACGCGAAAGTTCGGGCTTATATTCTTTCTTATGCTGAAAGGAATATATTCCGCGACCCACGTGTGAAATAAAACCATCGTTTTTTAACTTGTTTATCCACCATGCATGTGCACTGCTGCTAACTTGCGGGTTAAACTTATGCAGAATATTTTGCAAGTCACGGTTGGTAAACTGCTGTTTATGCTCCAGTTTTTTTTGTATTATTCTTTTTATTTCTTTTTCCAATGGCTGCGCTTTTGTGGTATAAATATACAAATTTATATTACTAATTATTGTCAGATAAAAATATAAAATGCCAAAGATTAATTTTTTAACTTGTTCTAACTGTTATAATGCAAGCATTACAGATTCGATCTGTTTTTAGTAATTTTTTATTTATAATTATAATTATTACTTTCACTCTCAATTACTTAACATCTGTATGCCTAAAGCAGGTTAAGAACGTACATTAAGGAACTCGAAACGGAGTATTAAGTTAACTTAATATAATGTACATGTATTACAAAAAAATACTTTTAATTTTTACTCTAATTAGTGTATCGCTAATTACATTTTCTCAGGAAACAATAGAAGTGCAGCTTGTTTCCATATCTAATATTTACAATAATAGTGTTGGTAACGAATGGTCGCATAACGTTACAGTAAATAAAAAAGCACTCACAAAATACAAGAATTTAAGCTTTAAACTTACCGAAACCAATACCCTAAGCATTAAAGTAAGCTGCAGTGAATATGATGAGAAATATTCTGACAATAGCAGCAACATTAAAATAATTGATTTAAGTAAAATTGATTTAAGCAATGAGTATTTATTTACTATAGAAGTTACAGTTACCGAAAATGGAGGACGGTATAAAGGCAATACCGCAAAATGGAAATACAAATTTAAAATAATATAGAATTACTCTTAAATTGAAGATTATGGCTATGTATTATGTTAACAGAAACGAGCAACCTAATGGAAACCATGAGGTACATAAAAATAGATGTACACATATGCCCGATGAACATAACAGACTTTTATTAGGCGATTTTTATACTTGTTTTGATGCAGTAAGAGTTGCAAAAAGAATTTACGCAAACTCCGATGGATGTTTCTATTGCAGTAATGAGTGCCATACCAGTTAAAAAGAATATGAGAATTACACAAATTATAATTTAGTTATTAACCCTAAATAGAATAATTATGTATTTATTTTTTGATACAGAAACAACAGGTCTGCCTAAAAATTGGAAGGCACCTGTAACTGATCTAAATAATTGGCCAAGAATGATTCAGATAGCGTGGATTTTATGCGATGATAAAGGAAATCGTATTGAATCAAATGATTTTATTATTAAACCCGAAAACTTTGTTATTCCTATTGAAGCATCAAAAGTTCATGGTATCTCAACAGAAAAAGCAATTCGTGAAGGTGAGGATCTTGAGAAAGTTCTATTATTATTTAAAGAATTGGTTGAAGAAGCCGATTTTATTGTAGCTCATAATATTAGTTTCGATGAAAAAATTGTGGGAGCAGAATTGTTGAGAAAAAGAATTAAAAGTGATTTTGAAAGAAAAAGAAAATTGTGCACTATGCAAGCTTCAACTAACTACT
>DAOWGM010000004.1 GCA_030637515.1 Bacteroidales bacterium | reverse complement strand
TTTGCTAAAACATTAATTGGATTAGCAACAGCACCGCCAAACAAACCTGAATGAAGATCTTTATTTGGACCTGTAACCTCAACCTCCCAATAAGACAATCCACGCAATCCTGTAGTAATTGCTGGTACATCTGGAGCAATCATTCCTGTATCAGAAACTAAAATAACATCAGCTTTTACAAGATCTTTGTTTTGTTCACACCATTTTGGAAGATTTGGAGATCCAATCTCTTCTTCACCTTCAATCATAAACTTAACATTACAAGGCAAAGAATCTGTTTTTACCATAGCCTCAAAAGCTTTAATATGCATCATTCCTTGCCCTTTATCATCATCAGCTCCACGCGCCCAAATCTTACCATCTTTTACAACTGGCTCGAATGGTTTTGTATTCCATAATTCGATTGGATCAACTGGCATTACATCGTAATGAGCATAAATAAGAACTGTTGGTTTCGATGGATCAATCATTTTTTCTGCATACACAACAGGATTGCCATCAGAAGGCATAACCTGAGCTTTATCGCAACCAGCAGCTAATAATGCAGCTTTTAAAGCTTCAGCAGTTTTAACCATATCTGGTTTATGATCTTGTATTGAACTAATTGAAGGAATTCTGATCAACTCAAATAATTCTTCTAAGAAACGATCCTTATTCGCTTCGATGTATTGTTTTACTTTTTCCATTTTTATTTTATTTATAATTTATTAATCTGTTTTTTAACGAGTGCCTAAATTAATACTTTTCAAGTTTATTCACAATCTTCTTCAGGTTTGGAATACTCTATTTCCTTTTTATAAGCCTCAACTGTTTCTAAAAGCTCATCGTACCATTCCCTGCCATACTTTCTAACTAATGCATCTTCTAAAAACACATATGCTTTAACTTTTTTCTTGCAGCCATATTTTCTTGCAGGATCGCAAACATTCCAGAAATGGTAATTTAATGCATCCATATCATCACCAAGTTTTTTTATTCTGATTGGATATAAATGACAGGAAATTGGTTTGCGAAAAGAAATTTTCCCTCTCAGGAATTCCTTTTCAATTCCACATTTTGCAATTCCGTGTTCAAATATGGTGTAAACACATTCTTTACCTTTTAATAAAGGCGTTACTAATTCCCCGTCTCTTTTATCAATAACAGAGAATCCTGTTTTTTCAATTTCTTTAACAGATTCTTCTCTCAGATGTTTTTTAAACTTTAGATAGTTCTGCTCTATCAGTTCTGCTTCGCCTTCTTCCAATGGCGCTCCGGATTCACCTTCAACACAACAATGCCCCTTACAACTGTCCAGATTACATAAGAAATCTTCTTCGAGCAATTCGGTTCCGACAATACAATTGCCCACCTGCATCATATAATTCATCTGCTTATAATTATTCCTTTATTAAATTTTTACCGGTCATTTCTTCTGAAGTTTCCAATCCCATTAAAGATAAAATTGTTGGAGCAACATCTGCTAAAATTCCATTCTCAACCTTTTTAAATCGATCAGAAACTAAAATAAATGGAACAGGATTTAAAGAATGTGCTGTATTTTCTGAACCATCAGCATTAACAGCATTATCAGCATTTCCATGATCAGCAATTATAATTGCTTCGTATCCGTTTGCTTTAGCTGTTTCTACAACTTCACTCACGCACTGATCAACCGCTTCAACCGCTTTTGTTATGGCTCCATAAATACCTGTATGACCAACCATATCGCCATTCGCAAAATTCAGACAAACAAAATCTGTTTCTTGCTTTTTAAGCTCTTCAACAATGGCATCTTTTACTATATACGCACTCATCTCAGGCTGTAAATCGTAAGTTGCAACTTTCGGCGATTGCACTAAAATGCGTTTCTCGTCTTTAAACTCTTGCTCCCGTCCTCCTGAGAAAAAGAAAGTTACATGTGCATATTTCTCTGTCTCAGCTATACGTATTTGCTTTTTATTGTTTTCTGCTAAAATCTCACCTAAAGTATTCTGTAAGTTATCTTTGTCGTAAGCAATATTTATGTTCTTAAAAGATTCATCGTAACGAGTCAGGGTTACATAATGCAAGGGCATAGTTTTCATTTCATGCTCGGGCATATCTTGTTGAGTAAGTACGGTTGTTATTTCACGTAAACGATCTGTTCGGAAGTTAAAACAAATTACCACATCGTTTGGCTGAATTTCACCTACAGGATTTCCTTCTGTATCAACCTTAACAACAGGCTTAATAAATTCATCTGTTACTCCCTCATCGTAAGATTCTTGTACCGAATGAACTATATTTTGTGATTGTTTTCCTTTTCCATGAATAAACAAATCATAAGCTTCTTTTATTCTTTCCCAACGCTTATCGCGATCCATTCCATAATAACGCCCAACCAATGAAGCTATTTCGCCATTCGAATTTTCTAAATGATTTTCCAAATCTTGAATAAACCCTTTTCCACTTCGCGGATCAACATCGCGGCCATCGGTTAAAGCATGAATATAAACTTTATCTAATCCATGATCTTTCGTTAGATCACAAAGCTTATACAAGTGTTTATCAGAAGAATGCACTCCACCATTGGAAACCAATCCAATAAAATGAACCGCTGCGTTCTTTTCTTTTGCATATTTGAATGCACTCACCAAGGTTTTGTTTGATGCTATGCTATTATCTTCAACGGCCTTATTTATTTTTACTAAATCCTGATAAACCACCCTTCCTGCACCAATATTTAAATGTCCAACTTCGGAATTCCCCATCTGACCCTCGGGCAGACCAACGTTATTTCCTGATGTTTGTAATTGTGAATATGGATATTTCGTATATAAGCCATCTATATATGGAGTATTGGCATTGAATATTACATCTGATTTTGATTTATTTCCTATTCCCCAACCATCGAGGATCATCAAAATAACTTTTTGATTACTTTCCATTCTTTTCCTTTTTTTAGTTAATTTCTAAACAATATCTTTTACAAAAAGTTCCTACAAAATTATCCTTTTTTAATTGCTATTAAAATTATTGATACCGATTATCAATAAAATTGTCGTATATCCATATACTCCTTTTATTGCATATCGGCATTTTCAAATACAAAATCCAAGATAATGTAAATTTCAATTTATAGAAGTTTATAAAAACGAAAAAGAGAACAACTCAAAATAAGCCATCCTCTTTTCTCTAACCCTAAAATTTACTTCTAAAAAACTAACCCTAAAAAACCCTAACCTATATATTCAATTCTATTTACTTTCTATGCTTTACAACACCTTCAATTAAGTGAAGACAAATATATTAACTCCGTAAAACGAGACCGCAAAAGTAATCAAGAAAGTAATATCTACAAATTTTTTTTACTTTTTTTTATATGATATAAAACATGTTTTTAAACCGCTGATCCTGTGTGCCCTACAGCGCCTTTAAACTTTCAGCTTCAGAGTCTGTCAAATGATGTTGTTAATAAATAGTAAAGCATCAAAACTCAAAAAACAAATAAATCCCAAATCACAATTACCTATGTTTGAATTTTGGAATTTGGATTTTATTTGAAATTTGTTATTTGGATTTTGAAATTTTATAAGATATTAGCGCAGTGAAAAATAAATTAAGGGCAAAGTATTTAAAAGATATAAATATGTCAACAAAAACAAGTGTATTTAAGAGATTCCCACGTACATTCTGGGTTGCGAATTCAATGGAACTTTTTGAACGTTGGGCCTGGTATGGATTTTATATGTTACTGGCAAATTACCTGACAAAATCAACCGATGTTGGAGCCCTTGGTTTTAGTCAGGCAGAAAAAGGCATGATAATGGGTATTGGAACTGCAGTGCTTTATTTCCTTCCGATTATTACAGGTGCAATTGCAGATCGCTACGGATATAAAAAGATTCTGTTTGCAGCATTTGTCATATATGCGATTGGGTTTGTGACAATGCCATATTGCCGCTCATTCGGATCATTTTTCGCCATTTTCCTTTTTGTTGCAATCGGTGGTTCCTTGTTCAAACCAGTAATTACAGCAACTATTTCAAAAACAACCGATGATACTACCTCTTCTATTGGGTTTGGAATTTATTATTGGATGGTAAATGTTGGCGCATTTATTGGTCCACTTGTTGCATTACAGTTTAGTAAAATTTCATATACAAGCGTATTTTATTTAAGTGCTGTTTTTATTTTAGTAAATATTCCTTTTTTGTTCTTATTCAAAGAACCTGAAAGAAAACCTTCCGATTTATCATTTGGAAAATCAATTATTGCAATCTTCAAAAATATTTATGTTGCATTAAAAGATTATAAATTCATAATTTTTCTTGTCATTGTAGCTGGATTCTGGTCCATGTATTTCCAGTTGTTTTATACTTTACCCGTATTTATTGATCAGTGGGTAGACACTCATTCTTTATATAATTTCATTGAAAAAATCTGGCCCTGGTTAATAGAAAAAATCGGTTCCGAAGATG
>DAOWGM010000091.1 GCA_030637515.1 Bacteroidales bacterium | reverse complement strand
ATTATGAAATTGCAGATAGATATAAATTGGACCGGACCTTACACTCTAACCGAAGTAATTGAGAAAATCACTAACGGCGGGAAACGACCGGATTATGATGGTGAAGATTATGGTATTTACCAAATTTATGGTGAGCATATTCTTTGTGGGAAAAAGACATTACTTTACATAGGTAAAACAACGGAACAAACATTTTCTGAAAGATTCAAACAACACGAGAAATGGTTGAAAAATATCCTGTTTTAAAACAAGCTTTACTGGATAATCCTGATATTTTAAACGTGGGATCAACAAATACAAGAGTAGGAGAAGGATCAGGTAAAGTTATTTTTAGTGTTGAAACTGACGATGGTATGCAGCAGCGCGGTATTAATTTTGCTGTAGTCGATCACGATTTCATAGAAACATTAGGAATAAATATGATTGAAGGCAGAGATTTTCAGGAAGATATGCCATCGGATACTATGTTGGGAGTTCTTGTAAATGAAACAATGGCTAAACGTTTAAATTGGGATCAACCTTTGGGTAAGAAAGTTCAAATGCAGGGCAGAGACGGAAGAGAGATTATTATGGCTACTGTTGTGGGATTAATGAAAGATTTTCATCAAACAGGTTTGTATAATGAGATCGAAACTTTTATGTTGATTTATAGAGTAAATAATAGAGTTGTTTATGCTAAATTGAAAGATGATGAGGTTCAGGGAACAATACGTTATATTGAAGATAAATGGAATGAGGTTTTTCCTGATCAACCTTTTGAGTATTCATTTTTATCAGATAGGTTTAGTGAGCAATTTGGGGCAGATGAAAAACGTGGATTTATTTTTACGTTATTCACCGTACTGGCCATTCTTATTGCCTGTTTAGGTTTGTTTGGTCTGGCTTCCTTTACGGTTGAGCAGCGAACTAAAGAAATTGGAATCAGAAAAGTTGTTGGTGCAACAGAAGGCACCGTTGTTCGCTTAATTTCAAAAGAATTCTTAATTCTAATTTCGGTAGCAATTATTATTGCATTTCCGTTAACATTTTATTTCATGCGTGATTGGTTACAGCAATTTGTTTATCGAACTAATTTAGGATTGTTTGTATTTATTTTAGCTGGTTTAATTACCATAGCAATTACCTTTATTACGATTAGTTTTCAGGCTTGGAAAGCAGCAAATACAAACCCGGCAGAATCATTAAGAATAGAATAAGCTTCACATTAATATATTTAAGGAGCAGCTTAATTAAGTTGCTCCTTTTAATATTTGTGCTTATAAAATTGAGAAATAAAGCAGTACAATACTGAACATCTCCGTTCAAAACCGAACACTTTTTGACATTATTTAATTTAGTTAAAGTGTAGTTAATAAGCATATTATGTCTTTTGGAATATGTTTTGACCAGTAATACTTGAATTAATAAAACAACGGTAGAATGTTTAAGCATAATATAAAGATTGCGTTAAGAAATATTTTAAAAAACTGGAAATATTCACTTATAAATATTGGTGGGCTTGCTATTGGATTGGCAAGTTTCGTTTTTATTGTTTTATATATTAATGATGAACTTAAATACGATATGCATCACGAAAATGTGGATAGCATTTACCGTGTTAATAGATTATATAATAGCAATGATGTAGATGAAGATGCTGCAACAGTTTCTTTTCCCGCAGGACCAACTTTAGTAATGGACTACCCGGGGATTGTCAAAAGTCAGGTACGTTTCTTCAATCAACTTAGAAATCAATGGTTTTTCGATTATCAAAAAAGCGAAGATGAAATCATACGTTTTAATGAACCTCGTTTCATGCTAGTTGATTCTACTGTATTTGATATTTTTACATTTCCTTTTATTGAAGGAAACCCGGAAACTGCACTCGACAGACCAAATACAATTGTTGTTACAGAATCAACTGCCAAACGATATTTTGGCGATGAGCCAGCAATTGGAAAAGTGCTTCGTGTTGAGGAAGGACTCGACTTCGAAATTACCGGAGTAATTGAAGATCTTCCAACTCAATCTCATTTTAAGATTGATATTTTAGGTTCACTTAATACTTTTCGCCAATTTAATAGAAATGGACAATTTCCACAGACCTGGATATGGAATCCTTGTTGGACTTACGTTCTACTTGAAGATGGAGTAGATGCAAAAACTTTGGATGAAAGATTCCCGGAATTCTATCAGAATCATTATAATGATTTAAAAGATGCCGATGTAACTTTATATTTGCAGTCGCTTACAGATATTCACTTAAAATCGCATCATGTTTATGAGATGCGACCTAATAGTAATATTGTTTATGTGTACATTCTTTCAATAGTAGCTGCAATTATTCTTTTGCTTGCTTGCATTAACTTTATGAATTTGGCTACAGCAAGTTCAGCTGGAAGAGCAAAAGAAATTGGAATAAAAAAAGTGTTTGGTAGTTTAAAAAGGAAATTAATTTTTCAATTCTTAGGCGAAGCTATTGTACAAAGCTTTTTAGCAATGCTTATTGCCATAATATTTGTAGAGCTTCTTTTACCAGGGTTCAATAATTTTACAGGAAAAAATATTGTATCAGCTTTTTTAGTTGAATTGAAAATAGTTGGATTTATTTTTGCTGTTGCGCTGTTAGTGGGATTAATTGCTGGTCCATATCCTGCTTTCAGTCGGTCATCATTTAAACCATTAGAGGTTTTAAACGGATCATTGAGAAGAGGTGTAAAATCAGGTAATGCAAGAAAGGTATTAGTAATAATTCAGTTTTCAATTTCAATTAGCCTTCTTATTGGTAGTGTGGTTGTATATTCACTATTCAATTTTTTTAGAAATGTTAAACACGTATAT
>DAOWGM010000173.1 GCA_030637515.1 Bacteroidales bacterium | reverse complement strand
TAAGGCTGTATGTGTGCAATTCCCTATTTGAACAGATCGTGGTTCTTCTCCATTAATAGAATCTGAAAAAGTGATTGTGATCTTTTCTAGCTGATGCGCGATAGCATAATTTTTTGATTTTTCTTTCTTAGCATCCGCATATACAGCATACATACTTTCTGAATTGTAATAGTAAGTATTTAGTAAATTCGAATAAGCAAAACCACTCCATGTTCCCCAATCTGGATGATAAGTATTATGATAAATTTTATTACCATCTTCAAAATACCCTGCTCCAGTAGAACCATTCCAATAAGAGTTTTCATCCAATTCTAAGCTATCAAAATCCGATATATCAGTTTTAAATTTATCTTGGTCAGTACATGATAATTGAAAAGATAAAGCTATTATTAATAAATGGTAAAGTCTTATTTTCATTACAAAGTATATAAAATAACAGTCCGAAATTAACGAATTGTATTTTCACTTACAAATACATTAGCTATAACTTGAAGAAATATAGTAGTCAAACAAAAAAATAGTTTTTGATTTTCGAAATGTTAATTTATTGAAAGATTCTGTTAATAACAATAATTTGAACTTAACAAAAGCATTTGTATTTTTGTTCTTCTGCATTTAAATGACGAGATGAGCAAAGAAAATATTAAAAACAGAATCGAAATATTAAGGGCTAAATTACACGATCATAATTATAAATATTATGTACTTGCACTACCCGAAATTAGTGATTTTGAATACGATCAATTATTAAAAGAACTTATTGATTTAGAAGAAAGTAACCCCGAATTCTCAGATCCCAACTCACCTACTCAACGTGTTGGGAATGATATAACTTCAGAATTTACGCAAGTAGTTCATAAATACCCAATGCTTTCGTTAAGCAATTCATATTCAAAAGAAGAAATTGCTGATTTTGAAATTAGAATTAAAAAAATCCTTCCGGATGAATCTATAGAGTATGTTTGTGAATTAAAATACGACGGAGTAGCCATTGGTTTAAGTTATTCAGGAGGAGAACTAAAACAAGCCATTACTCGTGGCGATGGAGTTCAAGGCGATGATGTTACTAATAATGTTAAAACTATTAAAAGCATTCCTTTAAAACTGAAAACTGAAAATTATCCACAAGAATTTGAAATTCGAGGAGAAATTCTTTTTCCTCACGAAAGTTTCAATAAATTAAATAAAGAAAGAGAATCAAACGAAGAACCATTATTTGCAAATCCAAGAAATGCAGCAGCAGGTACATTAAAGTTGCAAAAATCATCAATTGTTGCTAAACGACCACTCGATTGCTTATTATATTTTGTTTTAGGTGAAGATTTATTATTCAATTCTCATTACGAAAACTTACTGCAAGCGCAAAATTGGGGTTTTAAAGTCCCTGAACATATTAAACTTTGCAAGAATATTAATGAAATATTCGAATTTATTGATTATTGGGATTCGGAACGTAAGAATCTCCCTTATGATATTGATGGTGTTGTTATTAAAGTAAATTCATATAAACATCAAAAGGATTTAGGTTTTACAGCTAAATCGCCACGTTGGGCTATAGCATATAAGTTTAAGGCTGAACAAGCTAAAACAAAACTGTTAAGCATCGACTATCAAGTTGGAAGAACAGGTGCGATAACTCCTGTTGCAAATCTTGAACCAGTTCAACTCGCAGGTACAGTGGTTAAAAGGGCATCATTACATAACTCTGATCAAATTGAGTTACTTGATATTCGTGTTAATGATTTTGTATACGTTGAAAAAGGTGGAGAAATAATTCCCAAAATTGTAGGTGTTGATAAAGATGTAAGATCACCTGAAATTACTCCAGTTAAATACATTTCGAATTGCCCTGAATGCAAAACAGAACTTGTTAGAATTGAAGGTGAAGCAAAACATTATTGTCCGAATGAAACAGGTTGTCCACCACAAATAAAAGGGAGAATTGAACATTTTATTCGCAGAAAAGCGATGAATATTGGAGCTGCAGAAGCTACAGTCGATGCTCTTGTCGATAATAATTTAATTCATGATAGTGCAGATCTTTATTCTCTTTCAAAAGATGATATTTTATCTCTGGAAAGATTTGCAGAAAAATCGGCAAATAATCTAATCCAAAGTATTGAAGATTCTAAAAAAGTTCCATTTCATAGCGTCCTATTTGCTATTGGTATTCGTTACGTTGGTGAAACTGTTGCTAAAACAATTGCCTTCGAGTTAAAATCAATTGATAATATTAGGAATGCCAGTTTAGAACAGTTGACAGAAATTAATGAAATTGGAGAGCGTATTGCCTTAAGTATCATTGATTATTTTAAAAATGAAAAGAACCTGGCAATCATAGAAAAATTAAGAAATGCAGGTGTTCAATTAGAAATCAAGGAAGATCAAATACAACAAGCTGATAATAAATTAAATGGACAATCTTTTATAATATCAGGAACTTTCGAAAAGAATTCTCGTGATGAGTTAAAAGAATTAATAGAAAAATATGGTGGAAAAAATACCAGTTCAATTTCAGCAAAAACAAATTATTTATTAGCAGGCGAAAATATCGGTCCTTCAAAACTCGAAAAAGTAAAGAAATTGAATATTCCTATCATATCAGAAGATGATTTTATTAAAATGATTGAGGATTAATGCAAGCTTTCTTAAATCAAAGCACAAATTTTATTAATATTGTAAGGTGAGCACAAAAAAGACTATAAAATACAAAATAGGTCATTTATATCTTAAAAGAAGATTAAAAGGGCTAAAAAGAAAAGTAAAAACACATAACTTTAAAACTGCACAAACTGCAGGGATAATATTTAATTCTCCCGATGAAAAATCATTTGAAGCGATTAAGCAGTT
>DAOWGM010000159.1 GCA_030637515.1 Bacteroidales bacterium | reverse complement strand
TCGTGATGTAAACGGAGGTTATGCAGAATATATGACTGTTCCGGAAGGATTTGTATATAAAATACCTGAAGTTTTTAATGATGCAGAGGCAGCGCCTTTATTATGTGCCGGTGCAATTGGTTATAGATCATTAAGATTAACTGAAATTAAAAATGGACAGATTTTGGGATTAACAGGGTTTGGTGCATCTGCACACCTTGTATTGAAAATGGTAAAACATAAATATCCTGATACAAAAGTGTATATATTTGCACGCTGCGAAAAAGAAAGAAGGTTTGCTCTTGATTTGGGAGCTGTTTGGGCTGGTGATATAGAAGATGAATCGCCGGAAAAATTACATGCAATTATTGATACCACCCCGGTTTGGAAACCAATTGTTGAAGCCCTGAATAACCTGCGTCCTGGTGGGCGATTAGTAATAAATGCTATTCGTAAAGAAAATATTGACCGGGAATATTTACAAAAACTAGATTATCCTGCACATTTATGGATGGAAAAAGAAATTAAAAGTGTTGCCAATGTTGAACGAAGAGATGTGATCGAATTTCTTGAGTTAGCTGCAGAAATCCCAATTAAACCAGAGTATCAGGAATATAGAATGGAAGATGCTAATAAAGCTCTGTTAGAATTGAAAGAAAGAAAAATAAGAGGAGCAAAGGTCTTGAGAATTGAGAATTAAGAATTATAAACTTGTCTATTAATTAAAAGTTGATAAAACTTAGAAATTTAACTTTTAACTTTCAACATTTTTACATGCATAATTAGCGTAAAACATGCTAATATTAAGAAAATAATTCCTGATAAAAATAATGCTGATTGAAGGCTGTATTTGTCGTTATACCAGCCAACAAAAGGACCAATTATAGCAAAGAAAATCCTGATTACAAAATTTCTAACAGATAAAACTGTTGCTCTTATATCAGAGTCGCATAATCTGTTTATATAATCTTTCAATACAGGCGTAGCAATACCTCTTACAAAATAGAAAATAAATAATATACTAATTCCCCATAATGCATTAATTCTGCTAACAATTATATACCCGGCAGGAATTAAAACGGTAATCCAAATCATAATTTTGATTTGCTTTAGTTTCATTTCCACTTTATGTGCAATCATCGCACTGAGGCCCACAGTTAAGTTAAGTATTGTCCAGAGTACACCAAATAAACCAATGGGTAATAAAACAAACTCAAAGTATGGTTGAACAAACCATGCCATCGTTAGCGTTGAAGCGCCAATTGCAGATGAAAATATGATATTCCATTTAAGTTCTTTATTATCATGAAGAGAATATTTCACTATTTTTAAAATATCTAGAAATTTCATTTTAACTAACTTCTTATGTCGCACAGGTTCGACTAAAAGTAATGCAGCAGGTATTGCCCAGAACGCAACAATTGTTTGTGCATAGTATGGATAACGGAAACTAATTGTAGCAAGCAATGCTCCTAAAACTCCTGCAATAGCCTCTGCAAAATTCCCAATTGAAACCATTCTTCCCTCATACTTTATATATCGATCTTTTTTACCTGCTTCAAGTAAAGTATCATAAAGCATGGCAGAATCGGCTCCGGAGATTAAACTCTGACCCAGACCAAGGATAATTTCAGCAATTAAAAATCCGATAAAACCATAAGAAAAACTATAGGTTATGAATCCGAAGAAGCCTAAAATAGCTCCAAGTACAAGAGTTACCTTTCTGCCCATTGTATCGGCTAAATACCCGGAAGGAATTTCCAAAGTAACTATAGAAACAGAGTAAATTGCCTGTAAAATAAAAATATCCCGCATTTCAAGCCCGTTATCTTTATAAAATAGCACAACAATAGGCATAAAAAGCATGAACCATTTGGCTATTTTAATTATATAAAGCTTAAGAATATTCGATTGTACGGACTGGATCATTTGCTAAAACCTAAGTCGCAAAGATAATTTAGAAAACATTATGAATAAGAATAAATGAAGCCTATAATTTTATTAAATAAAAATCATAAAAAAATGTTTAAAAGTATATTATATTCGTATTCTAAAATATTAAATATTGTAAATTTGTTTCATTAATAATCAAATAAAACTTTTAACTATGGGAATGACATTGATTGAAAAAATTATAGCTAATCACTCAAATCAGGACACTGTTATGCCTGGCGATATTGTGGATATTGACATTGATGCAAGAGCTGCACGTGATTTTGGAGGAGCAAATGTAGTAAAGAATATTATCGATAATAATTTAAATATAGATGATACATCAAAAACATTTTTCACTTTCGATTGTAATCCAACAGGATCGGATCAGAAATATGCTGTTAATCAACAAATTTGCAGAAATTTTGCTCGCGAACGAGGAATCAAAGTTTACGATTTAGAAAACGGTATAGGAACACATATTCTAATTCATGACGGATTGGTATATTCCGGAGCTACATCGGTAACAACCGATTCTCATGCTAATATTTTGGGAGCGGTTGGTGCATTTGGCCAGGGAATGGGAGATCAGGATATTGCTGCATCATGGAGTAATGGAAAAGTTTGGTTTAAAGTACCAAAATCTATTAAATTAAATATTAACGGGAAACGTCCAAATGGTTTATCGGCAAAAGACATCGTACTTAATCTGCTGAACAAATTTGGTGCAAACACTTTGTTAAGTTATTCCATTGAAATTTATGGAGAAGATATCGATAAATTATCTCTCGATGAAAGAATTACTATTTCATCCATGGCCACAGAAATGGGTGCAATTATTATCTTTTTTACACCAAACGAAGAAATCCTTAAATACAGCGAAGAACGTTCGGGTAAAAAAATTGAACTTGTTAAAGCTGATCCAGATGCCAATTATGATCAGATAATTGATCTTAATTTTGAAGATTTTGTTTCACGAGTTTCTCGTCCTGGAAAACCTCATGATGCTGTTGAGATAAATGTGGTAAAGAAAGTTAAAATCGATTCTGGTTTTATTGGTAGTTGTACAAATGGCCGTTACGAAGATATGAAAGCAGCAGCAGATGTATTAAAGGGAAATAAAATTGCTCCCGGTGTTGTTCTTAAAATAGTTCCTTCAACAAACGAAGTATGGGAACAATGTTTAGATAATGGTTTAATCAAAATTTTTAAAGATGCAGGAGCTCTTGTGTCGAATGCCGGATGTGCTGGATGTGCTGCTGGTCAGGTAGGGCAAAATGGAAAAGGTGAAATAACAATAAGTACAGGAAATAGAAACTTCCCGGGAAAACAAGGTAAAGGAGAAGTTTATATAGCATCACCGTCTATTGTTGCAGCATCTGTTGTAGCTGGTTATATTACTACACCAGATGATATTCCTGAACAACCTGCTACTTTTGATAATTTATTAAAACCTCAGGCAAAATCAGAAAAAAAGGAAAAAGAAATAAGTAAGGATAATCCTAAAATATTAGAAGGCAGAGTATGGTATATTAAGGAAGATGATATCGATACTGATATGATTTTTCACAACCGATATTTATCAATTACTGATATTAACGAAATGGGACAATATACTTTCGATAATCTTAAAGGTTACGAAGATTTTGCTACTAAAGCACAATCAGGCGATATTGTTGTTGTACAAAAGAATTTTGGTAGCGGAAGTTCTCGTCAGCAGGCTGTTGATTGTTTCAAAGCACTTGGTGTACAGGCTATTGTTGCTGAATCTCTTGGTGCTATTTATGAAAGAAATGCAATAAATGCTGCATTCCCAATAGTAAGATACAATTCTCTTAATGATCTGGAGCTTGAAGATAAAGACATAATAAAAGTAAATCTGGAAACAGGGGTAATTACAAATACTAAAAATAATAAATCAATTAATGCTGAGCCATTTTCTGATGTGCAAATGGAAATATATCAGAATGGAGGATTGTTTTAATTTAGCAGAATACAGAATAAAGAAATTAGCAAAATGTTAGTATCATACATGAATAAGATAAAGCAAAACTGACTTTTGAATTCAGAATACTGTATTATTCTTAATAAGAATTGTTGTTTTAAAGTTTAAATTGAAATCAAAAAAAAGTAAAATATGAATCCAAAAACGTTCGTAGAAAAAATATTTGATGCTGAATGTGGTAGTATCGTTTTTAAAAAGCCGAATATCGTTTTAACTCACGATAATACAGCAAGTATAAAAAAGACTTTTGAGAAAATGGGTGGCGATAAAGTGGCCGCTCCAAATCAATTATTAATTGTATTAGATCATAATGCTCCGCCAACAAATGCAAAATTAGCAACACAATACCAGGAAGTTCGGGATATTGTGAAATATCAAGGAGTTAATAACTTTTATGATGCTGGTAAAGGTATTTGTCACCAAATAATGTCGTATCATGCCATGCCAGGAATGTTAATAGTTGGTAGTGATAGTCATACTTGTACAGCAGGTGCTTTTAATGCAATGGCGGCAGGTATTGACAGAACAGAAGCGGCAGGTCTATGGAAACGTGGTGAAACTTGGTTTCGTGTTCCAGAAACGATGAAAGTTACTTTAAAAGGGAAATTAAATCCGGGTGTTTATGCCAAAGATATTTCTTTATGGATTATCGGTATGATCAACTCAGATGGTGCTGATTATATGTCAATAGAATATCATGGTGAAGGAGTTAAAACTTTATCAATTTCTCAAAGAATGACACTAGCTAATTTGGCATCAGAAATGGGAGCAAAGAATGCTGTTTTTCCTGCTGATAATGTTTTAGCTGAGTTTTATGGTAAAGATTCTGTTGAAGGTGTTTGGGCAGATGAAGGAGCTAAATATGCTAAAGAATTTGAAATCGATTTAAACGAAATTTATCCATTAGTTGCTGCACCACATCATGTTGATAATGTAAAAGCTGTTTCTGAAGTTCAGGGAACCAAATTACATCAAGGTGTTATTGGAACATGTACAAATGGTCGTTACGAAGATATTAAAATTGCTACAGAGATTCTTGAAGGCAAACAAATCGCTGATGGATTTCAATTGTTGGTAATTCCTGCATCACAGAAGATTTATCTTCAAGCAATAGAAGAAGGATTAATAACTAAATTAATTGATGCTGGAGCAACTGTTTTAAGCTCTTCTTGCGGACCATGTTTAGGAACTGGTCAGGGTATCCCAGCTGATGGATTTACAGTTATTTCTACAGCTAACAGAAACTTTAAAGGTAGAATGGGGAATAAGGAGTCTGAGATTTATTTAGCTTCTCCAGCAACTGTTGCTTATAGTGCACTTAAAGGCGAAATAGCTGATCCTCGTGGTGAAAAACATAACGATAAGTTTCCTTATAAAAAAGAATCAACTTCAACAGTGGAAATTGCTGCTACTGATAACAGAAAATTAGGTGATATTTGGAACTACTCAGATGCTGATAATATAAATACAGATCAAATGTTTGCAGGAAATTTAACATATAATGTTTTAAGTTCTGATGCAGAAGCTATTATGCCGCATTTATTTGCTGGTTTTGATGAAAATTTCCCTAAGAATGTAAATGCCGGCGATATTCTTATTGCTGGAGAAAACTTTGGCTGTGGAAGTTCACGTGAGCATCCTGCTGTTGGATTAGCTCACGCTGGTGTTAAAGCTGTAATTGTAAAATCATCTAACAGGATTTTTTATCGTTCATGTATAAATCAGGGATTAGCATTAATTGTAAATCCTGAAATAGTTGATGCTTATAAGCCTGGCGATAATGTTGAAATTAATTTTAATCAAGGTTTTGTAAAGATAGGAGATCAAGAAATTAAGTTTGCTCCATTACCTGAAAAATTAATGGGGATTATTGAAAAGAAAGGTCTTGTAAACTGGATGAAATCAGAAGCTTAGGCTCTAAATAAAAGAAAGTAAAAAAGTCATCCTGAAGATAATAAAGGGTGACTTTTTATTTAAAAAAAAAGAATTGAATAAATAATACAGATTATTTTTCCAGATTAAAGATATTTTTATACTTTTGCAACGCTAAATAATAATGGTCTCGTAGCTCAGTTGGATAGAGCAATAGCCTTCTAAGCTATGGGTCGAAGGTTCGAATCCTTCCGGGATCACTAAAATAGCATTAGCCATTACATTTTGTAATGGCTTTTTTTATGCTTATAGTTAATCTCTTAGTTTGAAATCTTCTTAAATTTTGATAACTTGTGAAAAGAAACCTAATTAAATTCACGAAAATCAATTTTTATGACAAACATACTGCTTAAGTATTTAGAAGATAGATATAAGTATGAAACTACCGAACAGGAAGTTAAACCTTCTGGACCTGTAATTACCATATCTCGGTATTTTGGATGTCCTGCGAATATGTGTGCAAATGATTTAGCAGAATTATTAACTGAAATTGAAGGTAATAAAGAAAATCCTTGGAAAGTAATTAATAAAGAAATTTTAGAACAGGCTGCAAAAGAATTAGGTTTAACTCCAGAAAAAATCGAGTTTGTTTTCAAATTTAAAAAAAGAAGTGCCGTTGATGAAATTTTAGAAGCTTTATCAAGTAAATATTACAAAAGTGAAAGAAAAATAAAGAATACAATTCGTGAAGTAATTCGTTCTATTGGAGAGCAAGGAAGAGTTATTATTGTGGGAAGAGGAGGAGCAGCAATTTTAAAAGATATTCCGAATTCACTTCATGTGAAATTAATCGCACCTCTTGATTTTAGAGTTAATGGTGTAAGCAGACGTCATGAGATTTCTCATTCTGAAGCTAAAAAGTTAGCAGAAGATATGGATAAAAAGAGATCCAAATTAAGAATGGAATTTGCAGGAAGGAAAATGGATCTCGTTGATTATGATTTGATATTTAATTGCGAAAAATTTGGTGTAAAAGAGATTGTTAAGACAGTGGCAAAAGTTTCTAAAATTCAAGGCTTAATCTAAAAGAAAAAAATATGTTTAAATAATTTAAAAGTCCGGCTATAAGCCGGACTTTTTTTCTATGCAAGAATTTAAACAAATAAACCGATGTAAGTTAATAGAAATGCATAGAAAAAAAAGAGGGAAGTAAATTACTTCCCTCTTTTAGATAATTTATTGTTTAATAAATTGTTTAACTAGTGGTTCTTTTTCATCTTCAATTGAAATGATGTATAAACCAGTAGGTAATTCAGAAATATCTACTTCTTTTTCACTACCATTCATTTCAAGTGTTTTTACTAAAGTACCAACCGTATTATATATTCTTATTGTTCCAACTCTATGTCCATTTATTACATTTACATTAATAAACGTACTCGCTGGATTTGGATAAATATTAACAGTTGATTTGCCATTTACATTTTCATTAACAAATAGAGGTGTAGAGGCAAAGCTATAAGCTGAAGCAGGAAGACAGAAATTTGTTACTTCTGATGAAGTAAATGAACCTCCTGATGCTAATACTGATCCTCCAGTAACTTCTAATTTATATGAGCCACTTCCATATGAACAACAAATACCATCACCATATGTATCTGAAATAGTGAAATCATAACAATCATCAGCTAAATCATTAATTGGAATAACAAGAGTTGATCCATCAGCTTGAGACGCATATGTTCCACCTGAAGCAACAGTTGATCCAGCATTATTCTTAAGTGTCCAGCTTGTTTCTTCTGGATAGTTATCAAATGTAATAGTTAATGTTAAATCAGTACCTGTTGGTGTTGATCCAGTAGTTACACTAATATTATCAATAGCGAAATCACTTCTATAACTATTTGCTGTTGTAGCAACATAACGAAGCTGAACAGAAGCACCATAGTAAGCACTTAAGCTAACAGTAGCATCATACCAAGAATTTCCTTGATCTCCAGATTTTGTCCATAAAGTAGTCCATGAAGTTCCATCTGTACTAGCTTGTAATTCCATTGTACCCATACTTGATCCATACATATGATAAGCAAAATTGAAGCTTGCATTATCTTCTGCAGTAAGATCGAAACAAGGGCTATTTATGGTAGCAACTTTATTAGGATATCCAGTTCCACTACCAGATGACTCAACATATATGTAATATGTTCCTTCATCAGCAGAAGATGGTCCAGTACTTGAAGAAGGTGTTCCGCTTGCATCAACTGTCCAGTCAATATCATCGTTTGAATCTTGAGTCCAGTCACCTATAGAACCTTCAAATCCTTGAGAATATGGATATGAAGTTATTCCGCCGGTACATCCACCACCTGTTTGGTCATCAGTTGTAACATTTAAAGTTGAACTTGTAGCCGAAACATTTCCTGCAAGGTCTTTAGCTTTAACAGTCATTGCATAAGTTGTTGAAGCAGTTAATCCTGTAATATCTGCAGATGTTCCTGTAACAGAACCTATTAAGCTACCATTTTGATATACATCATAACCTGTAACACCAACATTATCAGTTGAAGCATTCCATGCAAGTGTAAAAGAAGTTTGAGTTATACTTGAAGATACTAAACTTGTTGGAACTGTTGGAGCTTCTGTATCAGGAGGAGTTGCTGTAGTTACATTTAATGAACTACTTGCATCAGAAATATTTCCTGCAAGGTCTTTAGCTTTAACAGTCATTGCATAAGTTGTTTCAGCTGTTAATCCTGTAATATTTGCAGATGTCCCTGTAACAGAGCCTATTAAACTACCATTTTGGTATACATCATATCCTGTAACACCTACATTATCACTTGATGCGTTCCAGCTTAGTGTAAATGTAGTTTCTGTAATACTTGATGAAGATAAACTTGTAGGTGCTGTTGGCGCCTCAATGTCAACTACTTCACCAAATGTAACAGTATAATCTTCAACTTCACCATAAGAGAATGTTTCACAAGCAGTTTGAGCTGCATTGTATTTCATTGAAACTCTCATTCTGGTAGTTCCAGTAGCAGATGAAAGAATATTCATAGTTCCTGTAACAGTAGTTTTGCTTAATGCTCCACCATCAAATGCTAATTCATCATCAGCAAATGTTTTATCATTATCATAATCAATCCAGATTTTCCAGTACTCGTTATAAGTTGAACTTGCAAAACCAGGAGTTAATGATACACTAACTGCAGAACCAGCTTCTAAAGTGATATTCTCTGATGTAAAATCAGTATAAGCAGCTCCAACAGACGAATTAGAATATGTTCCAATTTCTACTTTTGCAATCCACTCATATGAGAAATCATTACCTTTTGACTCACAATATGTAGCAACGTAATCATCAGTTGTAACATTAATTGTATTACTTGCACCTGATTCGTTACCTGCAGCATCTTTAGCTTTTACATAAAATGAATATGTAGTTGATGAAGAAAGTCCAGTAACTGTAGAAGATGTGTTTGATGATGTAGTTAAATAACTACCATTTCTATAAATATCATAACCTGTAACACCAATATTATCTGTTGCAGCATTCCAGTTAAGAACAACTGAATTTTCTGTAACATTTGATGAAGCAAGTCCTGATGGAGTAGTTGGAGCTTCTGTATCAACAACAACAGATCCACCTAAAGAAGCAAATGCATTTATTCTTCCGCTTCCAAGTTTACCAAGGTAAGATGGATTTTGAGAATCAATATCATCAGTATTATCAACTATACGATCCCATACCTGTTGTGGAGTAATATTTCCTTCAAAACGAGAAATAATAAGTGCAGCTAATCCAGAAACATGAGGACAAGCCATTGATGTTCCTTGCATAACGCCATATGCATTGTTTGGATAAGTACTGTGAATTGCAGTTGGATCATCGTTAGTTGAAATTAATTCACCTCCTGGAGCAGCAACATCTACCCAAGTATCATAGTTAGAATAATAAGATCTTTCATCATTACAGTTTGTAGCAGCAACTGCTAAAACATTATCATAACAACCAGGCCACCATTGTCCACTTGAACCATCGTTACCTGCTGCGAATATAACAATACCACCGTCCATTGGAGCAGATGGAGAACCAGCTTCAGCAATAAAGTAATCTATTGCATCAAGAACTGCTTGATCATAAACACCTTTTGAAGTATATCCCCAGCTATTCTGAGAAATAACAGCACCATTATCAGCTGCATAAGTATAAGCTTCTTCAAAACCACCATTGCTTTGAGCAAATACATTACATGACATGATTCTAACACCATCGTTACTTCCTGAACCACCAGCAACACCAGCAACTCCAGTGCCATTGTTTGTTTCAGCAGCAACTGTTCCTGCTACGTGAGTTCCGTGATCACCTACATAAATTGTTCCTGTATTGTCACCAAAATTGTAACCATAAATATCATCAATATATCCGTTGTTATCATCATCAATATTATTTCCAGCAATTTCACCTGGGTTAACCCACATGTTTCCTGCTAAATCAATATGATCCCAATCTACACCACCATCTTCAATAGCAACAATAACATTTGAACTACCTGTTTCCAGTGTCCAAGCTTCTAATAAACTGATGTCATCACCAACTGTTCCACCGTTTTGACCAGTATTTTCGTAATGCCATTGATCAGAAAATTTAGGATCATTAGGAGTTCCAGTAAGAGATTCAGTTTGAGGCTCACTTGTTAATTCTGCTTTATATTCAGGATTTGCATGCTCAATGTCAGCAGAATTCATATATTCTTTTGCTAATTCTTTTGGCATTGCTTTGGTATTATACTCAACTTTGTACCAAAGATGTAATCCGTATTTTCTGTGTTTTGCTTCATTTTTACCAGCATCTCTAAAAATACGAGTGTATTTTACAGCACCATATTTTTGATTTAGTTTATCGATACTTGCAATTCCAGTTTGAACATAGCCTGCTTTAGAATCAGCAGCAAGTTCTCTTTTTGAACTTGTTTTTTCAACTAAAATGTCAAGTTGTTTTGTTCTTTCTGCCTTAAATTTTACCTTAAGTACTCCGTCCAGAACTTCAGGGTTCTGTGCAAACGAAATACTACCAATAAAAGTTAATGCAATTAGTAGAGTAAAAAGTCTCTTCATAATAAAATGGTTTAGGTTAATAAATTAAATTTGTTATTAGAGTTTTTTAACGATCGGCAATATATAATAAAAAAAGACTTTTCAGCCTCTTGAAGGACGAACGACAGTTTCCATCCTACGAAAAACGACTTTCAACATATTTTAAATTATTGTTAATTATTTAAACAGTTTGGATTAAACGTTTGCTACTTTTTACTATCTATATAGCATTATTAATCAAATGAAAATTAACATGAATAAGAGAAAATTAGTGTTCGTTTTTGTAATGCTTTTTGTTGCACTAACAAACGTGTATTCGCAAACGGAGGAAGTAAAGAACGGATATGAATTTCAAACCCTAAAAGAAATTAAAACAACTTCTGTTAAGGATCAGCATAGATCTGGAACTTGTTGGAGTTTTTCAGCTGTTTCATTAATAGAAACAGAAATGATTAGAAATGGTAAGCCAGCAATTGATCTTTCTGAAGCTTGGATAATAAGACATTCATATTCTGATAAAGCCATGAAATATGTTAGAATGAATGGTTACCTTAATTTTGGAGGTGGTGGAGCATTTCATGATGTAACAAACTGTATAAAAAAGTATGGTATAATTCCTGAAGAAGTTTATAAAGGTCTTAATTACGGAACAGACAAGTTTGTTCATGGAGAAATTGATGCTGTTTTAAAAGGATATGTTGAAAATGTTGTTAAAAATAAAAATAGAGAGTTAACACCTGCATGGCACAATGGTTTTAATGGTATTCTTGATGCTTATTTTGGAGAAGTACTTGAGAAGTTCATTTATGAAGGAAAAGAATATACTCCACAATCTTTTGCAAAAGAATATGTTGGAATTAATCCTGATGATTATATTGAGATTACCTCTTATACCCATCATCCTTATTATAGCAAGTTTGTATTTGAATTACCTGATAATTGGGCCTTTAGTTTAATTTATAATGTAAAATTGGATGAGCTAGTAGAGATAATTGATAATGCAATTGAAAAAGGATATTCTGTAACGTATGGTGGGGATGTGAGTGAAAAAGGTTTCTCATGGAAACATGGAATTGCAATAGTTCCAGATTTGAACGTTGAAGAAACAGATGGTTCTGATAAAGAACACTGGACAAATATGACAAAAAATGAAAAAGAGAAGGCCCTTTATTCTTTTGAAAAACCGGTTAAGGAGCTTGAAATTACTGCAGAAATGCGACAAAAAGCTTTTGATAATTATAGAACCAGTGATGATCATGGAATTCATATTATTGGAATTGCTGAAGATCAAACAGGAAACAAATTTTATAAAATAAAGAATAGCTGGGATACTGATAATATCTATAATGGTTATTTATATATGTCAGAAGCTTTTTTGAAATTTAAAATTAATAATATTATGCTGCATAAAGATGCTGTACCAAAGGAGATTGCTAAAAAATTAGGTTTGTAAAAATAAAAATTAGCAAATGTGACCGTCGTTGATTATTTAACGACGGTTTTTTTATTGTAGATTATTTAAAATGTAGTTTTAAAACCTAATAAGGCTTGTACAGCAAAATTCATATTTTTCATTTAATTTTACACAACAACTTAAATACTTAAGTTATGGAATGTAAAAAAGATCAAAACAAAGAAAACTGTAATTGTACATATTCTTGCAGTAAAAAGGGAATCTGTTGTGATTGTATTGCTTACCATAGAAAATTGGGTCAATTACCAGCTTGTTACTTTCCAAATGATGTTGAAAAAACTTATGACAGATCAGTAAGTAAATTTTTAGAAACGATTAACGAACGAGGGCCAATCTGGAATTAAATTTATGGAAAAACAAAGATGTGGATGGGCTAAAAAATCTCTGGATATCAAGTATCATGATAATGAATGGGGAGTACCAGATCATGATGATAAAAAGTTATTTGAATTTTTGGTATTAGAAGCATTTCAGGCTGGATTAAGCTGGTCGACAATACTTGCTAAACGTGAGAATTTTAGAAAAGCTTTTGATGATTTCGATTACAACAAGATTGCTATCTATAATCAAAAGAAAATAGATGCATTGCTTAAGGATGCTGGAATTATTCGAAATAAACTTAAAATTAATGCAACAATAACAAATGCAATAGCTTTTATTCAGATTCAGAATGAGTTTGGATCTTTTGATAAATATATTTGGTTGTTTACAGGAGGAAAAACCATTATTAATAAAAGGAAATCTATGAATGAAATACCTGCAACTTCACAAGAATCAGATACAATGAGTAAAGATTTAAAAAAGCGAGGTTTTAAATTTGTTGGATCAACAATTTGTTATGCTTTTATGCAGGCTGCGGGAATGGTTAACGATCATGTAGTAAATTGTTTCAGATACAAAGACATTAAATATGATAAATAACGATATTATTTGTGCAATTTCAACACCACAAGGAAATGGTGCAATAGCTATAGTAAGGTTAAGTGGATATGAATCAATTGCATTGATTGATAAATTGTATTTTTCACCCAAAGAAGGAAAGCGATTAATTGACCAGCAATCGCATACTATTCATTTTGGTATATTAAAAGATGGAGATAAATTAGTTGATGAAGTTGTGATTTCCTTATATAAAAATCCTAATTCATATACAGGTGAAGATTTAGTTGAGATATCTTGTCATGGTTCGGAGTATTTGCAACAACAAATTCTGCAGTTATTAATTCGTTTTGGTGCACGATTGGCAAAACCAGGTGAATTTACATTGCGTGCTTTCTTGAATGGTAAAATGGATTTATCGCAAGCCGAAGCTGTAGCAGATTTGATTGCATCGTCGTCTGCATCATCGCATAAAGTTGCTATTGAACAAATGCGTGGTGGTTTTTCTAATGAAATTGCTGGTTTACGTGATCGTTTATTACATTTCATTTCCTTACTTGAGCTTGAACTTGATTTTAGTGAAGAGGATGTTGAATTTGCAGATCGGAATCAACTTAATGACTTATTAAATACTATTCAAGAATTAATAAATAAACTACTGAAATCTTTCGACTTAGGCAATGTTATAAAAAATGGAGTTCCGGTAGCAATTGTTGGACATACAAATGTTGGAAAATCAACCTTATTGAACCGAATTTTGAATGAAGAAAAAGCGATTGTTTCAGAAATAGCAGGAACAACCCGCGATGTTATTGAAGATGTAATAAATATTGAAGGAGTTTCTTTTCGTTTTATTGATACTGCCGGGATACGCGAAACAGCAGATACAATAGAAACTATAGGTATTGAGCGTACTTACGAAAGAATTTCAAAAGCATCGATTGTATTGTTATTGGTAGATGCAATTGAAGATACATATGCAATTGAAAAAGCTATAAAAACAGTTGAAAGCAAATTAGGAAAAAGTGATAAAAAGCTTATAGTTGTAGTAAACAAAATTGATCAGGCTAAAGTTAGTTACAACTTCGATGAATTGTTAAGAGAAAATGATGTTGTTGTAAAAATTTCGGCAAAAACTGGTGAGAATGTTGATACATTAATTCAGGAATTATTGTCGGTAGTAAATTTAAAAGCATTAAATCAAAACGAAGTAATCGTAACTAATACCCGCCATTATGAAGCTCTTGCGAAAGCATCGGAATCGCTACAACGAGCAATTGATGGATTAAATACAGGTATAACTGGTGATTTTCTTGCTCAGGATATTCGAGAAACCTTACATTATTTAGGTGAAATTACTGGCGAAATCACAACAGATGAAGTGCTTGGGAATATATTTAAGAATTTCTGTATCGGAAAATAGACGTAATCAGCAGTTAATCAGTGTATAGCACAATTAGATATAGCTTTAAATTACATATTGTTTGGAAAGTTGTCTTTTAAATTTTTATGAGAACAACTTATTCATTTTATACCCGATCTGATATAATTTTATGCAAATAGCTTGTTTTTATACCCGAAAAGGTATAATATTGCATTGTAATGTGGTTTTTATACCCGAAAAGGTATAGTTATGAATGAAAAATTAGTACAATTTGTTAAAAATCGTCGAAAATTGCTAGGATTAACTCAGGAAGAGTTGGCAGAAAAAGCAGGAGTAGGGTTGCGATTTATACGAGATTTGGAGCAAGGTAAAGAAACTTTGCGTATGGATAAAGTGAACCAGGTACTTGCTTTATTTGGTCATGAATTGTTGCCTGTTGAATCTGAAAAATTAACTAACGATGAATAGAAATGGAAATGTATTTTATGAAGATAGATTATGTGGTATTATAGAAGAAACAGAAACTGGTTATCGTTTTAGTTATGATGTGGATTATATAAATGATTCAAATTCTAAAGCAATAAGCAAGACTTTACCTTTATCTAAAAGCGCATATACATCAAATACGATGTTTCCATTTTTCGATGGTTTAATTCCTGAAGGTTGGTTGTTAGATATTGCAGAAAAACATTGGAAAATTAATGAACGTGATCGTATGGGCTTGCTGCTAACTTGTTGTAATGATTGTATTGGGGCGGTTAGCGTAAAACCAATAATTATAGAATAATGTCAGAGAAATGTTTATATTGTTATCAGGAGAATAACTCAGGTATAAAGGATTATCATCCATCCTGTAGTAAAAAAATATATGGTGGAGAAGAACCTCCCGTATTAGATTATTCTTTCTCTGAAATGTCTAAACTTGCTGAAAAGATTATAAGTACAAGTGTTACAGTTCCGGGAGTTCAAGCTAAGTTGTCATTGCATTTAGATAAAAAGGGCAGTAGACCATCTAAATTAACATTGGTAGGGTTGTGGGGCGATTATATATTAAAACCACCTGCAGCAAAATATCCGCAGTTACCTGAGAACGAAGATCTCAGTATGCATTTGGCAGATATTTTTAAAATAAAAGTAGTTCCACATTCATTAATACGTTTAAAATCAAATGAATTGGCTTATATAACAAAAAGGGTAGATCGTGATAAGAAGGGAAAGATACACATGGAAGATTTTTGCCAGCTTTCTGAACGATTAACTGAAGATAAATACAAGGCGTCCATGGAACAAGTTGGGAAACTGATCTTGAAATATTCATCAAATCCTTTACTGGATGCATTAACTTTTTTTGAAGTATCAGTATTTTCTTTTTTAACTGGGAATGCTGATATGCATTTAAAGAATTTTTCAATATTGGATTACAGAAATGGATTGCCAGGCTTATCACCGGTTTATGATTTGCTTTCAACGCGTTTAGTGGTACCTGAAAAGGAAGATAATGAAGAAATGGCTTTGACGCTAAACGGAAGGAAAAGAAATTTTAAGCTACAAGACTTTATGGTTTTTGGAGAAAGATTAAAATTGACTGAGAAGCAAGTACAAAATTCCTTAAATAAATTTTCAAAGCAGTTGGATAAAGCATTAAATTTTGTTGATTTTTCTTTCCTGTCACCTAATTTTAAAGAAGAATACAAAGAATTAATTCAAAAAAGAGCTGAAAGATTAAAACTGTAAGACTTTTTTACAACTGATTTACAACTTTAGTAAAAATAAAAATCTGCAAATAGCTGTAATAAAGCTTAATGCAAAAATAAATCACTTTCTGTATCGGCAAATAAAAAAATGGAAGAAGAACAAAATATATTATTCAACCCAAATGTTTTAAAAGATTTGGTATCAATTAAAATGCCCTTTGGAAAATACAAAGGGAGGTTAATTTGTGATTTGCCTGAGCCTTATTTGGTATGGTTTAAGCAGAAAGGTTTTCCTGCAGGGAAATTAGGAATCTTATTAGGAACAATATATGAAATTAAACTTAACGGATTAGAGTATTTGCTTAAACCCTTGAAAAAGTAACTTCTTATATAAAAAGAGCTGATATGAATAGTATCAGCTCTTTTAAATTATGTATTTAAATTAAATCTTAGAATCTATATCCAATTCCAATTCCAATAACTTTGTTTCTTAAATCTTTATCAATAACAGAAATATCATTTAAGCCCATCTCGTATCTTAAATCAAAAAATAGTTCTCCTTTACTAAAAACTTTGGATACTTCTCCTCCGAAAATCATACCGTAATCAGACTCATTTGCATCATCTTCAATATCAGTAACAGTAGTAATACCATTAACTTCTATTTCAGATTCAGACTTATTTAAATAACTATAATAAGGACCTCCATAAAAAGATACTAACCATGTTTCGCTTAAGCCTAATTGTTCATTTAAACGAGCTTTTAAAAGTAACGGGATATTATAATAATCGTAGTTGATATTAATTCCTTTTTTGCCACTTGTTTCTTTTACTTCATAAGCTGAGCCTTCAGTTTTATAATTCAATTCAGTTTGTAATGAAATTACTGAATGAAACCTATAATCGATTGTTGCTCCAAGTGTAAAACCTGTTTTAATATCATTATTATCCCATAACATTCCTAATTCCGATTGAGTGCTTAAATTAAGACCTTCTTTAATACCAAATTTTATTTGTGCATTTATTGTTAGTGTTAATAGAATAAATGCTCCCGATAAAAGTAACCCTTTTGTTTTCATAACTATGTTTTATAAAATTAGAATAAATCAAAAATATATTCGACAAAAGTAACTAAATAAAACGAATAATAGAACATATAAATAAAATATTCGAAAAAATGTTTTTTGAACTCATTTTTGATCTAAATAGTGAAGGTTTTTAAGCATGAATAGCAAAATTGAAATAAACATATTTACAGGAAATCTGTTTATAAATAGATTGAGATGATAATATCTTATTATATATAATTTATTTTTTTTTAAAATAAAAAAGTATAGCTTGCGCATTTTAACAAAAATTATAATTTTAATGATAAATCGAATATTACTTTTTTTAATAGTAATGACAGTAATGTCCTGTAAAACGCAGGAAATTACTACGTCTGTAAAAAATAAAAATACTGATTCTCCTTTTACAATAGATTTTAAAAAAGAACTTGTTTCTGGAGATATATTTATTTTTAGTATTAAAAATAACTCAGATGATACATTAACCATATTAAGCCCTTCGATTGCTCGTATTGAGAAATTCGAAAATGAGATATGGAGAAGAGTAAAAATAGTGTATTGTCCTTGTGGAGCAAATTGTATTGCACCTCCTAAAGAAAAAAAGCTTTCTAAGGGACAAAGTCATAATTACAGATGGAATTTGAAAGAATCATGGTGTGGAGAAAAGCAGGAAAACGGTATTCCTGAAACTATTGTAATAAATCCTCAGGTTGGTATTTACAGAATATTAATTGATTATACTTTTAAAGGTAAAACAGAAAAAATAATTAAACAATTTGAAATAAAGAATATAAATAAATAATTAACACCTAATAAAATGAAGAAAATAAGCTTGCTTTTAATACTTATTTTAGCAGCATATATTAGTAATGCTGTAAACGTTAAATTCCAGAAACATCAAATTACACAACCAGACGGTACAGTTATTGAATGTTTTGTTTCTGGTGATGAATTTTTTAATTGGATCCATGACGAAAATGGATATTCTATAATTAAAGGTAGTGATGGATATTACTGTTATGCAGTTAAAGATAATGAAATAATTATTGCTTCAAATCACAGGGTAAATACAGTAAATCCTGCTGATGTTGGAATTCCTAAATGGGTGAAAATCTCAGAAAAGGATTATTTGAAGAAGAGAGAAGCATTTATGGCTCCTATAAAATCTAATCCTTCTTATGCTCCTCATACTGGTGTAATGAATAATATTGTTATTTATATTAGATTCAACGGAGATGCAGATTTTACTATTACAAGGGAAGAGTACGATAATAATCTGAACCCAGAAACAGGATCTTCTTTAAAATCCTATTTTAAAGAAGTTTCGTATAATCAGTTAACAATTAATAGTACGCATTATCCAGATTGTGCTACTCCATCAACTGCAAATGCCTCTTACGAAGATTCGCATACAAGAGATTATTTTCAACCATATGATGCATCAACAAATCCGAATGGATACGAGGATGGTGAAAGAGCATCGAGAGAACATCAGCTACTAAAAGATGCAGTTGAGTGGGTAAATGCTAATTATCCTGTTGATGGTGGATTGGATTTAGATGGAGATAATGATGGGAATGTAGATAATGTAAGTTTTATGATTAGAGGAAATTCAGGTGGATGGAGTGATCTTTTATGGGCGCATAAATGGAACTTGTATTCGTATAATGTATATATAAATGATAAATTAATTGATGAATATACTTTTCAGCCTGAAAATCAGGTGGAAGTGTATACATTATGTCATGAAATGTTTCATGCATTAGGTGCTCCTGACTTATATCATTATAGTACAGGAACCGATCTATCTCCTGTTGGATCATGGGATTTAATGGAAAGTGGTTTTGTACATATGGGTGCATATATGAAATATAAATATGCAGGAGGAAATTGGATTAGCGAAATCCCTGAAATAGCTACTGAAGGAACTTATACTTTAAATCCTTTAACATCATCAACTAATAATTGTTATAAGATTCCTTCTCCTTATGTTACTGATGAATATTTTGTTGTGGAGTATAGGAAGCAAAGTGGTGATTTTGAATCGAATATACCAGGAGATGGGTTATTAGTATACAGAATAAATACAAACTTTAGTGGAAATGAAAGTTATAACGGAAGTAGTGTTTTTGATGAAGTATATATTTATCGCCCAGGAGGAACAACAACAGCTAATGGAACTTTAGATAATGCATATTTTAGCTCTAATATAGGGAGAGTAGAAATAGATGACAATACAAGCCCATCTTCTTTCCTTTCTGATGGTTCAGATGGAGGTCTCGGCATTTACAATGTAACCTCTGCAGGAAGCACAATTTCATTTGATGTAGCTTATAAACCTACTATAGAAATATCATTGGCCGAAGGAGGAAGCTCAACTTCTTATCCATTACCTTTAAAAATTGTTTTTAGTGAAGATGTAACAAACTTTGAACTAAACGATATATATGTTGATAATGGTGATGCTGAAGATTTTATTCAGGTGAATGACTCTTTGTATACTGTTAATGTTGTACCTGAAAAAGCAGGTAAAATAAAAGTTAGAATTGCAAATGATAAAGCTGAGGATCTTGATGGAAATGGAAATATTGCCGCTGAATTGATCATAGATTTTGACTGGCCTGCAGGAATTAATAAACTATCTGATGCAGGAATTAAAATATACCCAAATCCTTCGAATGGAATATTTAATCTGGAATTAAATGATGAATATTCGGAATGTAATATTCGTATTATAGATCTTGCTGGAAGAGTTCTGTATGAAGAAGGTTTAAATAAAATAAACCAACATCAGTTAAATTTAAAGGGACTTAAACAAGGTATCTATATTATTAATTTAAGTGTAGATAATAAACAATATAATGAAAGACTTATTATAAAATAATAAAAAGAATTTCGAACTTTTAAGGGCTATTGATTATTCAGTAGCCCTTTTTTCTTTGCATAAATTTTAACTGATTCAAATTTATAATGAGAATTAGAATTATATTTGTTTGTTAACCTAAAGGAATAAAATGCACTTAGTTTCATCAAAAGATATATCTAAAGCAATACACTTAGAAAAATTTGGAGGAGAGGTTGTTGCAAAGTTTTTAATGCAATTACTTAAATTCAATAAGTTAAATAATTTATATTCAAAAACTTGTAATAAAAACGGTATAGATTTTATTAATTCAGTAATTGAGCATTTGCAGTTTAATTACGTGGTGAGCGATGAGGATCTGAAACGAATTCCAAAAGATAGGCCATTTATTGTTGTTGCAAATCATCCTTATGGTGGAATTGATTCTTTGTTACTATCCAAAATATTTTTAGAAATACGTCCGGATTTTAAAACTATGGGGAATTTTCTATTGCAGAAGATTGATCCTATTAAAGATATGATATTACCTGTTAATCCATTCGAAAAAAGCAAGGATTCAAAGTCAAGTTTTGCAGGAATAAAGAATGCACTGGTTCATTTAGAAAGCGGAAATCCTCTTGGTTTATTTCCAGCAGGTGAAGTATCATCGTATCAATTGGAGTCTAATATTATACAGGACAGAGAATGGCAAACGTCTATTCTTAAATTTATGAAAAAGGCAAATGTACCAATTGTCCCTGTTTATTTTCAAGGTGCAAATAGTAGATTTTTCCATTTGCTTGGGCAAGTTCATCCATTATTAAGAACAGCCAAATTACCTTCAGAATTATTCAATAAGAAGAATAAAACAATAAAAATTCGTATTGGAAATCCAATACCCGTAAAAGAACAAAATGAATTTACAGATATTGCTCATTTTGGCAGATATTTAAGAGCGAGAACTTATGCCTTAGGAACTTCAATTGAAGCAAAAAAGTTTTATATACCTTCCTTCTATCCAGGAGTTAAAAAGATTGAGCCAATAGCAGAGCCAATTGATCAGAAAATATTGGAAGAAGAAATAAACACATTAAAAGAGAACTACTTATTATTTGAGAATAGAAATTTTAAGGTTATTTGTGCACCTTCAATAGAAATGCCAAATACAGTATTTGAAATAGGTAGATTGCGGGAAATTACTTTTAGGGAAGTTGGGGAAGGAACAAATCGATCTCAGGATATTGATGAGTATGATTTTTACTACCATCAGATGATTATTTGGGATGAAGAAGCAAAAAAACTGGTTGGTGCATATCGCATAGGTAAAGGAAATGATATTATTGCACAATACGGGATTAATGGTTTTTATATAACTTCATTATTTAAGATTAAAAAAGCATTCATGCATTATTTAAGTCAATCAATTGAACTTGGCAGATCATTTATTATTAAGGAGTATCAGCGCCAGCCATTACCTTTGTTTCTACTTTGGAAAGGCCTGCTTTTTTTCCTTTTAAAAAACGCAGAGTACCGATACATGATTGGACCTGTAAGTATTAGTAACGATTTTTCGAAATTTTCAAAGTCTTTAATTGTTGAATTCATTAAAAGATACCATTACCAGCTTAATTTGGCAGAATATATTAAACCACGTAAGAAATTTAAGGTGAAGAGTGATAAGATGGTTGATAGTGAGTTGCTTACTGAAGCAGAAAATGGAGACATATCTAAAATAGATAAACTTATTCTTGACATAGAATCAACATATAAATTCCCAATTCTCTTAAAAAAATACCTGCAATTAAATGCTAAAATAATAGGTTTTAATATAGATCCTAATTTCAATGATGCTTTAGATGGTCTTTTAATACTTGATATTTTCGATGTGCCTGAAAATTTTATTAAAGCATTATCAAAAGAGCTAAATGATGAATCATTATTAGAAAGATTCAATTTCTAATCTTTCATTCTTGATGTTTAAAATAAAGAGGTGTAAATAAAAGCTATTTAAAATTTTTGATAAAATCTTCTGTAGTTTTTATTGTAGCATAAGTTCCTTTTAAGGTACTTAAAGTTGAGTAATGCACATCTTTTGCTTTAACAATTGTTTCACCAAATTTCAGATCTCTCGTAGTACAAGCATCTTCAATAACAGTGCAATTAAATCCATAATCACTTGCTGCTCTGGTTGCTGCTTCAAGACACATATGTGTTTGCATTCCGCAAATTACCAAATTCTCAATTTTATTGTCTTTCAAATAATCCAGCAAATCAGTTCCAATAAAAGAGTTTGCTTTATCCTTAGAGATTATTTTTTCATCGGTTATAGGAGCAACTAACTCATAAATTTCTGAGCCTGATCGGGCATTATGTTGTACATGTATAACAGTCATATTATTATCCCGAAATATTTTTAAAAGTTTAGCTGCATTCTCTGCAGTTTTTTCAGGTTCAAAAAGGGGTAGAGATCCTTCCGGGAAATAAAATTCTTGTATATCAATTATTAAAAGAGCAGTATTACGATTTTCATTATTTGTGTTTTCTTGAGCTATAAGTTTTTGCAAAAAGGTTAGGCCAAGAATAAAAGCAGTGGCTAATAAAATTATTTTTTTCATAATTTCTAAGTTTGAGATTACAAATGCAATTTAAAAAAACATATTTAATTATATGATCTTACTTGTTTGTAAACAAGCATATTTGTATAATGTTCCGAAATATTTAAGTTTTATTTATATTTGAAATTCTCTAATATTTTAAATTTTATATGTATAAAAAATAATATATGGAAATTGTTAAGTGGACCGACGAATATTCTGTAGGAATAACTGAAATCGATAACCAACACAAAGGTTTAGTAATTCTTATTAATGAACTTTTTGTTTTAATGACAGAAGGTAAAGCAAAAGATAATTTGAACGAAATATTTTAGCATTTAACCGATTACACTAAAAAGCATTTTCTTACTGAAGAAACCATGTTGTTTAAATATGCTTACCCTGAATCTGAACAACATAAAGTGGAACATTCAAAATTTATTAAAAAATTAAATAGCCTTAAATCAAATTTTAATAAAGGTAAAATTACCATATCTCTTGAAATATTAAATTTTCTAAAAGATTGGTTATTAAATCATATAAAAATTTCAGATAAAAAGTATAGTGTACATATATTAAAAATGGATATTGATAGTTAGCTGTTCTGGTCAAATCATTTCTTGTATTTTTAATAAAATTTTATAAGTTTGATCTTATTCACTCAAAATTAATTTCAAGGATTAAATAAATAATCAATATGAAAGAGGTTCTTACGCCTATACTTGTAATGGAGAAAATGGTTGATAAATTACAGCAAAAGTATCCATTACATGAGGAAAAGGCTGAGGGAATTATACAGTTCCATTTAAAACATGAAAATGAAAATGTTGATTGTTATATAAAGTCAGACCTTGAAACATTAAGGTTTTTTGAAGGAATAGATAAGAATCCTACTGTAACAGTAAAATCGACGTTTTATAATTGGCTCGATTTGGCAGGAGGTAAACTTAATCCTGTATTTGGTGTATTAACGGGTAAGCTTAAGTTTAAAGGTGATACATCTTTCTTTAAAATATTACCAAAAAAATCTTTTAATGATGATTTAAATATTCCAGAAGATCCTGCTACACAATTCGAAAAGAATCCGGTTAAATATTGGACCAAACCTAAAAAGGTAATTGTTCTAAATGCTTCACCAAGAGCGGAAAATGGATATACCGATTTTTATCTAAATTCTTTTATCAAAGGAATAAGCAAAAAAACAGATGTAGAGCTTATTCATTTAAGTAAATATAGGATAAATCCATGTTCAGGATGTTTCTCATGTTGGATGAATGTTCAGGGTCAATGTGTGTATCACGAAAAAGATGATTTTAATAAATTGGCAGAAAAGATGTTTGAAGCTGATTTAACAGTTTATGCTTTTCCTATTTATGCTGATGGAATGCCTGGTATTTTAAAAAATTATTTTGATCGTTCAGTAAGTCGTGCTTATCCTTATATGATTGAAGGACTAAATAGAGTTAGGCACCCGAGAAGGTATATCAATAAAAATCACTCAATGGTTGTATTTTCGATTTGTGGGTTTTTTGAAATGGTAAATTTTGAACCAGTTCGGTCGTATTTTAAAGCACTGGCACACAATAGACATACTCCGGTTGTGGGCGAAATTTATCGTACAACAGCAGTTGGTTTGTATGGAAATCCTTTTGCTTATAAAATGATGAATGATGTTTTAATAGCACTTGAAAATGCTGGAGAAGAAATAGTAGAAAATGGAAAAATTAAACGTAAAACATTAAAAGTTGTAAATCAAAAATTTAAGAGTAGTAATAAAGATTTAGTTAAAATTAATGAATGGTGGAACGAGAAAAAAGGTAGTAAAGATTATAATTACTAAAATAATTATTAAGAAAATACGTCTTAGTGTTTTTCTTCTCTGTAGCCTTTAGTTGGATCTATATCCAGGAATCTGGATAAAAATTTCACACCAATATAAAAGGGCAATGTGTCGAGCAAAGCAGAAATCATTTTAAAAAAGTAATTAGACAAAATAAGGATAGTAATGAAAGGAATTGCATGATCTCCTTCTTGTATCTCAATAGAACTAGTCATATAAAAAGTAATTAATATAACTGCAACAGAATCTATAAGTTGACTTGTTAATGTTGAGACATTATTTCGTAACCAAAGATGTTTTCCTTTTGTAATTCTTTTTATATAGTGAAAAATGCGTACATCCACAAACTGAGCTGTTAAATATGAAATCATAGAAGCTACGGTTCCACCAAATGTAAGTCCTCTGATTACAAAAAATGCATTACTGTCAACAGATGCATCTCCAGGTAGTTTACCCCCAATCCATAAAATAAATAATACCCATAAATTAAGCAGTAAACCTGTCCATACTACCATGTTGGCTCTTTTTCTTCCGTATAGTTCACAAATAAAATCGGTACAAAGAAATGTTATTGGATAAGGCAAAACTCCTACAAATACAATAAATGGAACTTTAGTTCCACCTATGCTAAATGATAAATCAATTAACCGTGAAAGCCCTAAAATATTTAACATTGCCAATGAACCAATAAACATTCCGGCTAATATTATAAATACAGCTTCTCTAC
>DAOWGM010000015.1 GCA_030637515.1 Bacteroidales bacterium | reverse complement strand
ATATGCTGAACCGGATCTTGATCCGTTATCATCATTTGCCCATGCACCTACTAACGCAAAATTGTCAGACAAACAAACCCTTCCCCCAAAATCATCTCCTTCTTCGCCGTCCGATGCTAATAATTTTCTTACTTCGTTCCATGTTCCCGATTGATTTTGAAATATATATGCAGCTCCGGAATTTTCCCCATTATCATCGTCTCCGTCTGCTCCAACTAAAATGTAATTTTCATTAATACTTACAGTATTGCCAAATTGATCGTTATCTTCTCCGTCTGAAGCAAATAATTTATCTTGTTCTTCCCATGTTCCGTTATTATTATAATAGATATATACAGAGCCTGTTGCAGCATTATTTATACTATCAAACCAACATCCTACAATAGCATATTCATTTGTTATATCTGTAGAAATTCCAAAATAGTCATTTTCTTCACCGTCAGAAGCTGTTAATTTGTCGAATTCTTCCCAACTTCCTTCATTATTATAAAAAATGTAAGCTGATCCTGAATTAGGACCGTTATCATCATCTCTGTATGCACCTACGATTGCATAGTTTCCATTTGTTTTAACTGAAATACCGAATCTTTCTTCCGCGGCACCGTCTGAGGGAATAAGTTTTGCCATTTGCTCCCAAATTCCTCCATTATTATGAAAGATGTATGCAGATCCTGATTTTTCGCCGTTTACATCATCCCAAATAGCTCCAATGATAGCATAATTCCCATCTATGTGAATAGAATTTCCAAAGTATTCATCTGCAGCACCATCAGTCGGTTTTAATTTTGCGTATTGTTGCCATGTTCCGCTGCTTTTACTAAAAATATATGCTGAACCTGAGCTGGTACCGTTATCGTCATCCATCCATGCCCCTACAATTGCATAATTCCCGGAAATAGCAACTGTGGTTCCAAATTCATCTCCTCCAACACCATCACTAGGTTTAAGTTTTGCTGTCTCTTCCCAAGTACTTCCGTTAAAATGATAAATATAAGCAGAACCTGAACTCGAACCGTTATCATCATCAGCCTTAGCTCCTATAATAGCATAATTTCCCGATATACTTAAATTCATACCAAAGTAGTCATCTTCTGCACCATCAGCCGGCAGTAATTTTTGCATTTCATTTATTGGCTGAGAATTTGCATTTAATACAATAATAGATATAAGTATAAAAAGCGTAATAAGTATTTTCATGCTTTTTATTTATTTATTTTTAATTCCGGCAAAATTGCAAAAAAAATGTACTGAATGAATTCTTTTTAATATGTTTAACAACAAATTAAAGAATCACAAACAAGCAAATTCCAATTTTGTAAAAATATAAAAGAAACCGGACTTTTCCGGTTTCTTTTGGTTTTGTAGTGAATGGTAAAGTTTATGTAATGAGTGGTATGCTTTTATGTAATGAACGGTAAATTTTATTTACTTATTTCCACCAAACTCTCATCCCCTTTCATATAAATATCCGGAATCACAGGTAAATTATTCTCGCTTTTTTTAAAGCTTTTCATAAACTCAATAACAGCCATCCATTCTTTGGCTTCTTGCACGCCTTCTTTTTCGGGATCAATGTCAATATATTGTTTTGTCATGTCTGAAACAGGGTTCCCGTCTTTATCTTTTGGTATGATCTCTACTAATCCGTGTGTCATCTTTTTTACTCGCCCGATAAAGCTTAATAAATAACCATTTGCAGCAAGTGAATCAAGTTTATCATTCTTCTTTGAGAGATCAATTTCTTTTCCGTTTAACTCAACTTTTTGAACTTTTCGAAGCATCATCTTTTTAGGATTACTGTAAATTTTTAATCCTGAAGTAAATAAGTAACTATCTTCACCAGACCCTCTGGATACTATAATAACTTCACACAGCTTTTTAAGTTCTTTAGCGGTAATATAGATCTTTGCCAAAGGGTAACCGGGAATATCATCATTGCCTTTTCCTAATGACATCACTCTAAAAATATCCGGTACGGTAATAATGCCTTTGTCGCCTTTTAATAATTTTTCTCTTATCGTTCCGGATGCAACCATGCTAAAATCAATTTCAATTCCTGATTTTTGAACATAAAATTTGCCGGCATCGGCAACAAACGGCCCTAAATTACTTTTCTTCAAATTTCTGTAATCAATGCTTAAATCAAAATTTATTTCGGCAACTTTTGTGTCAAAACTCAAGTTCGATTTTGATAAATATTTTTTATTTATGAATTCAATTTGTTTTTGGATCTTATTATGAACAGTTTCATCGCCTTTAATTTTATCATCAATAGGTATTAAACGAGAGTCAAATCTTGTTATAGTTCCTTTGTCAACTTTCAATTTTATTTCACCAAGATTTTTAACATTGCTTCCGGCTTGAACGATATATGTATTGTTGATTTTAATGGCTTTCGGTGTTTTAACATGTGTGTGACCGCTGATAATAATATCAATTTCGGGAACTTTTTCCGCTAATTCAATATCTTCACCTATATATGATTTATCTTCTTTT
>DAOWGM010000060.1 GCA_030637515.1 Bacteroidales bacterium | reverse complement strand
GGTAATTGCATGGCAACCTGCTAAATTTGCAGCACGTTTAATGGCAGCAAACAGTTCAAACAAGCCTGTATTACTTTGGGTTGATTTTGAATCTGGTCATGGAATCGGTGATTCAAAGTCAAAATATTTCGAATCATTAGCCGATAAATTTAGTTTTGCTTTATGGCAGAGTGGAGATCCTGAATTTAATTCAAAATATTAATGTTGTTAAATAAAATTGTAATTGAAAGATAAAACTTAGTTAGCTCGCAATATGGCGCAAGTTTCTTCGCTTGCGCCATTTTAGTTTACAAAAACGGCGTTCTTTTCGATCCGTATTCTTGGTCAAAAGTTTCTTTATCGGAATATTCTAAAAACTCTTTATGATGTTCAGGAGGAATAAAATCAGGATTTTTTTCGTGTTTAACTGAGCAAAAATATTTCTCTGTTTCAGCCACAATTATGCTCCAGTAATGCATTACGCCGGTGGCATATCCGCAATAAATACAGTTAATTTTTTCTCCGGGTTTCAGGTACGATAATTTATGTCGGTCGATTTTAATGTATTTTTTCCTTTTAACATACGGAATCCTATAAAAAGGGAAACAGATCCGGTGGTAGATTTCTATAAATAAATCGAGTAAAGCCATCGGTATTACTGCTCCAAAAATAAACGGAGTCGCAAGAATATGCCGGAGCATACGGTGTTTTATGGTTATGTATTTCATGGTATTTAAAGATTTAATTTCCCCAACCACTTCTATCTAAACTACGATATTGTATAGCTTCAGCTAAATGGTACGATTCTATATTTTCTTTGCCTTCCAAATCGGCAATAGTTCGTGATACTTTTAAAATACGATCGTAAGCTCTTGCCGAAAGTCCCAGTTTTTCCATTGCTTTTTTTAGCAAGGTTTTTCCTGAAGAATCAATTTCGCAATGTTCGCGAATAAGTTTCGACGACATTTGTGCATTGCAGTAAACCTGATCTTTATTCTTAAATCGTTCCGATTGTATGTCGCTGGCAGCCATAACGCGGTTGCGAATATTCTCGCTACTTTCGGCTGGTTTTATTTCAGAAAGTTCATCGTATGAAACAGGCACAACTTCAATGTGAATATCAATTCTGTCTAATAATGGTCCTGAAATTTTATTCAGATAGCGCTGAATATTTCCCGGAGCACAAACACAATCTTTTTCAGGATGGTTGTAAAACCCACAAGGGCAAGGATTCATTGATGATATGAGCATAAAACTTGCCGGATATTCAACAGTAAATTTAGCGCGACTAATAGTTATAACTCTGTCTTCGAGAGGCTGTCGCATAACTTCCAGAACCGATCGTTGAAATTCAGGTAGCTCATCTAAAAACAAAACACCATTATGTGCCAGCGAAATTTCTCCGGGCTGAGGAAATCCACCGCCACCAACTAGTGCAACATCAGATATAGTGTGGTGAGGCGAACGGTAAGGGCGCCTAGTCATTAAGGATGTTTCACCATCAATTTTACCTGCTACGGAATGAATTTTAGTTGTTTCTAAAGCTTCGTGTAATGTTAAAGGTGGAATTATGGTAGGAATTCGTTTTGCAAGCATGGTTTTTCCTGCTCCCGGAGGTCCAATCATTACAATGTTATGTCCACCTGCTGCTGCAATTTCCAATGCTCGTTTTACATTTTCTTGTCCACGAACATCCGAAAAATCCTGATCGTAATCATTTATATTTGAGAAAAACTCATCACGGGTATCTACAAACGTTCTTTCTAATTCAAGCTCATCATTAAAAAAGCCAATTACTTCTTTAATGTTTTCAACCCCGAAAACTTCAAGATCATCAACAACTGCCGCTTCACGGGCATTTACTTTCGGTAAAATAATTCCTTTAAATCCTTCTTTACGAGCCTGAATAGCAATGGGCAATACACCTTTTATTTTTTGTAATCCGCCATCGAGAGAAAGTTCTCCCATAATCATATAATCTTCGGCTTTTTCGGCTTTTATTTGTTCCGAAGCTGCTAGAATTCCAATAGCAAGAGGTAGATCATAAGCAGAGCCTTCTTTTCTGATATCGGCAGGAGCCATATTAATCACAATCTTTTTACCAGGAATTTTAAATCCGTTTGTGCGTAAGGCAGAATCAATTCTTTGCTGACTTTCTTTTACAGCACTATCGGGTAATCCTACAAGATGAAAATTGATTCCCTGAGATACACTTACTTCGATTGTTATGGTTGTTGCATTGATTCCTTGAACGGCACTTCCAAAGGTTTTAACCAGCATAATAAGAGAGTTTACAGCAGATTTTGCTCAATGTAATGAATGAGTGAATGAATAATTTTAATATGAATTTCCTGAGCTCTGTCAGCGTAATCTGATTTTGGAGAACGTATTTCTACATCGCAAACATCAGCAAGTTTACCACCGTCTTTTCCAGTTAGTCCGATAATCTTCATACCTTTTTCTCGTGCAACTTTGCATGCTTCCAGAATGTTTTTTGAATTTCCGCTTGTGCTTATCGCAAGTAAAGTATCTCCTTCCTGAGCAACTGCTTCCAGATATCTCGAGAAAATAAAATCGTAACCAAAATCATTGGCTGTGCATGAAATATGTGTTGGATCTGAAATAGAAATTGCAGCAATGGCTTTTCTGTTATCGCGAAATCGACCAGTAAGTTCTTCGGCAAAATGCATTGCATCACTCATAGAACCTCCGTTTCCGCATGAAATTACTTTCTTGCAGGATTTTACTGAATTCAAAATATAACCGCCAGCAGTTTTAATATTTTCAAAGTTCTTTTCATCAGAAATGAACTTGTCTAAGACATTCCGTGCTTCTATAAAATCCTCTTTTATATTCTTCATCTTACAAATTATTTTTAATCGAATGCTAAGATAAATATACATAATTTTTTAACAAAGCTATTTAGTCAGACATTTCATAATGTGGCTCTTTTAGGATGTTTCTAAACATATGTCTGTTAATTTTTAAACATGGTTTTTTTTTAAATAAATAAATTATTAAACTTGCTTTTATTAAGATAAGAATCTTCTAAAGAATTTTATTGCCCTGTTTTGGTTATATTTGTTCTGATTCTTAAGTAGTTCAAAAATTATTTATGAGTAAAATAAAATTAAACGTACTTGGAATTTCGTATAGCCAGACTCAAACCGGTGCATATGCCTTGGTTTTGACAGAGGAGCATGGCGAAAGAAGAATTCCAATTATAATCGGAGGATTTGAAGCACAAGCGATTGCTATTCAGCTTGAAGGGCTGAAACCACCACGACCACTTACTCATGATTTATTTTTAAGTTTTGCAATGTCATTTGGGATTAATCTGGTTGAGGTAAGTATTTATAGACTTGAGGAGGGAGTTTTTTATTCTCAACTGAAATGCAATAAAGATGGAAAAGATATAACGATAGATGCAAGAACTTCAGATGCTATTGCACTGGCTCTTCGTTTTAAATGTCCGATTTATACATCCGAAGAAATATTACAGAAATCGGGAATCGTAATTGATATTGAAGAATCAACAAAATCCAAACCTGTTAAGAAAGATATAAAAGATATAGAAAAGAATAAAACAACAGGAACAGACCGCAGTAAATATAAAGACCTTGACTCTAAAATGCTTGAAGAATTGTTGGAAGAGGCAGTTAAAAATGAAGAATACGAAAAAGCATCCATTATTCAGGAAGAACTGAATAAAAGAAAATCACATTAAATACCAACCTACTCACAGAAAACATGAAGAAAATTATAGTTTATACAAGTTTATTTTTCCTGCTATTTATTACATCAACATATTTCATCGCAAAAGCTAATGATGTAAATGTAACAAATGATACTATTATTGAGAATTCGTCGATTAAGGATACTTTAGTTGAGAGTAGTATAAAAGTAAATGGTCTAGTAGACGGAGATAGTGTTGTTAATACTCAGTTAGGAGAGGGTTTAAGTTTTATTAATATTTTACGTGGATTGCTTGGAATGTTAGTTCTTATTGGTATCGCATATGTTTTTAGTACCAACCGAAAAGCAATTTCATGGAAAATTGTTGGAATAGGATTACTTATTCAGATTTTAGTTGCAATAGGAGTTCTTCAAGTTCCGTTTATTCAGGCTTTCTTTGAGATTATTGGTAAGATGTTTGTAAAGGTTCTGGATTTTACCAACGAAGGAACAAAATTCTTATTTAAGTCATTTGCAACTGGTGAGATTGAATCTCCATTATTGAATTTTGCAGTTATAATTTTACCAACTATAATATTCTTCTCTGCATTAACAAGTGTGCTTTTTTATTTAGGAATAATACAAAAAGTTGTTTGGGGTTTGGCATGGGTAATGACACGACTATTAAAATTGTCTGGTGCTGAAAGTTTATCAGTGGCAGGAAATATATTTTTGGGACAAACAGAATCACCGTTAATGATTAAAGAGTATCTCGATAAGATGAACCGTTCTGAGATGCTTTTAGTTATGGCTGGAGGAATGGCAACTTTAGCCGGAGGTGTTTTGGCGGTATATATAGCTTTCCTCGGTGGAGACGACCCTGTTCAGCGTCTGATTTTTGCGAAACATCTGTTGGCGGCTTCTATAATGGCTGCACCCGGAGTTGTTGTTATCTCTAAAATATTACTTCCTCAAACCGAGGAAATTAATTCTAATGTTGAAATATCACAAGAGAAAATAGGAAAAAATGTTCTTGATGCAATTTCTAATGGAACTACTCAAGGATTAAAATTGGCTGTTAATGTAGCTTCTATGTTACTTGTGTTTATTGCTTTTATTGCAATGTTCAATTACATATTTTTGAAAATAGGTGACTGGACTTCTTTAAACGAAGTTATCGCCAGAGTTACTGATGGTCAGTTTAATGAATTATCATTACAATTTATCTTGGGATATTTATTTGCTCCCTTAATGTGGTTAATTGGTGTTGCGTCTGAAGATATTACTCTTGTTGGACGTATGTTAGGAGAGAAGCTTATAATGACAGAGTTTATTGGTTATCTTAGTCTTGCTGATCTGAAAACTGCAGGAGCATTTGCTTCGCAGAAATCTATTATAATGTCAACTTATATGCTCTGTGGCTTTGCGAATTTTGCCTCTATTGGAATCCAGATTGGAGGGATTGGTTCGTTGGCGCCTACAAAAAGAGTATTGTTATCGCAATTAGGATTAAGAGCTTTACTTGCGGGAACATTAGCTTCTTTAATGTCGGCCACAATTATCGGAATGATATTGGGTTAGTATATGAATTTCAAAAAGTACCTCATATTTAAAATCTTGTTTCTTGTTGCAATAGTTTCATATTGCCAGGATAAGAAAGATGATATTGATTATTTGGTTACCATCAATACTGATTTTGGTAAAATAAAATTGATTCTGTTTGATGATACACCTTTGCATAAACAAAACTTTCTTGATTTAGCTACTGCAGGAGTTTATAATCATATTACTTTTCATCGTGTAATTAATGATTTCATGATCCAATCTGGAGATTTTACTACTCGAAACCAGCCAATAGATTATAGCCCGGCAATAATTAAAGAAGATGTAAATGCAGAAATTTTATCGATATATAAACATATTAGAGGTGCAATTGGTGCAGCACGAGCAGGTGATGATGTTAATCCAGAAAGGGAATCTCATCCCACACAATTTTATATCGTGCAAAATTATAAGGGAGCGCATCATTTAGATGGTGAGTATACAATATTTGGTCAAGTAATGAGCGGATTTGAAGTTTTGGATATTATTGCAGCAAGGCGTACTTCAAAAGGCGATAGACCTTTAAAAGATATAAGAATAACTGTTAATGTTAGTAAAGTAACTAAAGCTGATATTGAAAAGTTTTATAATTTTACGTATTAAATACTAAAAACTTTTTTCTATGAAAAGAATAGTTGTATTAGGAGCAGGATTAGTAGGTAAAGCAATTGCTATTGATTTAGCAAAATCATTTGATGTTACTTCGGTTGATATTTATACTTCAAACCTTGATAAACTTCAGAAATATAAGGACATAAAAACACAAGTAGCTGATTTGTCGGATGAGGAAGAATTCCTTGGTGCTATTAAGGATTGTGATCTTGTGATTGGTGCTTTGCCAGGTTTTATGGGTTTCAAGGCTGTTAAACAAACTATTTTGGCAGGAAAAGATATTATTGATATTTCGTCATTCAGAGAAGATCCTTTTGAATTAGATGAGTTAGCAAAAGAAAAGAATGTTACTGCAATTATTGATGCAGGTGCTGCTCCAGGAATGGGTAACGTAATTTTAGGATATCATAATGCAAAAATGGAGATTTCCAGTTATAAATGCTATGCTGGAGGATTACCATATAAACGTGAATGGCCTTTTGAATATAAGGCAGTTTTTTCACCAATTGATGTTTTAGAGGAATATATTCGTCCGGTTAAATATATTTTAAATAATGATTTAGTAGAACGTGAAGCTTTAACAGAAGCAGAAATAAATCATTTCGAACCAATAGGTTCATTAGAAGCATGGAATACTGATGGTTTAAAAACCTTACTTAAGACCATGAAAATTCCAAATATGATAGAAAAAACGTTACGATATCCTGGTACAGTAAAATATATTAAGGTGCTGCGTGAGATTGGATTTTTCTCAAATGAGCCTTTGCTTGTAAATGGTGCGCAGGTAAGACCTATGGATGTTACGGCTAAATTATTATTCCCGGTTTGGGAGCTTAAGAAAGATGAAGAAGATTACACTATGATCAGGGTGATAATCAAGGGAAATGAAAATGGTGATGAAAAGAAGATTACTTATAATCTTTATGATAGATTTGATAGAGAAACAAATACAACTTCTATGGCAAGGACTGCTGGTTACACATGCACAGCCATTGCTAATTTATTTGCAAAAGGGAAAGTGCCACAGAAAGGTATTTGTCCGCCAGAGTATTTAGGAGCAGATCCAAAAAGCTTCGAATTTATTATGGATTATCTTAAAGAAAGAGGAGTAGATTATAAAATAACAGTAGAATAAAAAATTAAACTCTCAATATAAAAGAACCCAAACAGTATTTGTTTGGGTTTTGTTTTTATTATTTAATTGTGAATTGTTTATTGAATATTGATCATTGTTTTTAGTGATGTCCAAAATGCTCGTTGATTTTTTCTCCAGCAAGAATTTTTATTGGTAAAACATTTTCTTTTGGAGGCAATGGGCAAGTTGCAAAATCGGTAAATGCACATGGTGGGTTTGTAGCTTTGTTAAAGTCAATGTACGTTTTCCCATTCTTATCAGGTTTCTCTACCGATAAAAATCTTCCAGCGCCATAAGTTTCTTCTGCACTTGTATCATCGGCAAATATGATAAACAAACCACCTGTTTCTCCATCACCCAAAGGCATTAATGAATATTCTTTACCTTCTACTTTGAAGTTTAATAATCCGTAGCAACTTTCGTATTCTGTTTCGCCTAAAACATTTGGTATTGCAATTCTTTTTGCTGTATCAAACTTTTTGAATTTAGCTTCTATTCTCCATTCAGGATTAACAGGGAAAGATGGTATTTCTGTTATTTGATCACTTAACGGATTCTCTAAATCTCGCAATCGTATTCCATATCTTTCTCCACGTTTAATAATGTGCCACTTGAACGAACCCATTTTAAACATGGTCGTATTATTTTCAGTATCCGTATTAATACCATGTTCTTTTATTAATGAATCATTAATAAAGACTTCAATATCTTCATTTACTGAAATACTCAGATTGCCTCTAAAAAGGATAATTGTTCCAATAAAATCGGGAGCTTTTTCAGGAAAAATAATATTGTTGGCTTCATTACTACCAAATGGGTTCTGACCTTCTTTGAGCCAATGCAATCCAACTAAATTTAGCCAACCATTCTCAGATTTTAGATTCTCAAGTCTTTTAACTTGCCACTCTTGAACAGATTTAATATAATCTTCTTCGTTAAACGATTCTTGATTTGATTTACAAGCAAATAGACCTATAAAAACTAACAGAGTGATTAGTTTGATGATAGTATTATTCATAAGGGTATAGTTATTTTTTTGGAAATATATATTAATAATACTAATTGACAAAATAAGATTAAAGGAGTTTAATAACTAAAAGTCTTAAATCTTGATTTGTATTATTTTTCCATCCCCTGTTTTGATCAGAAGTAACTTTTGTTACATCGTTAATCGTTAAATTTAATTTTTCTCCTTCAATCGATAAAACTCCTGATCCTTCAGCAATAAAAAATACTACATCAAATGGATTTTTATGTTCGTCCAAATTTTCTCCTGGCTTTAATAATAGATGTACGAGTTCTATTTGTTTCTCGGAATGTAAAATATAACCTTCAAGATCAAAAGGTACTTTTGGAGAATTGCTTAGGTTTTGAATTTTCATTTTTTAAAAGCTTAATCTATTTAATTAATTTGATCAGAATTAGAACGATACCTCAATTTGTCGAGAAAATAAAGAATTGTATCTTTTGGATGTTCATAAATCATTCTTGGACCAGAATATCGCATCACCACTTGTATTTTACTTTTGTAATTTTTACTATAACAATGAATTGTGCACTTTGAACATGCCGGTTTATTATCTGCAAAAGGACATTTAACAAGATGTTTTAAAGAGTATTCCAATAAATCATTGCATTCGAAGCAAAGTTGTTCCGTATTGTGTTGATCTACACAATATTTTTTGATCATAAATTCAACAACTCTTTTTTCTCTTTTAATTCTTGCTCCCATTGTAAAAAGCTAATACATGGATAATAAATTACAATAATTTTGTTGGCCCGGTTGGTTTTGGAACCTTGGTAACCAGTACTCTTAAGATCTGATCACTTTTATTATACCAGCAATGTGGAATTTTCGCAGGACTCTCAATTAAAGTGTCTTTTGTAACTTCAAGTTTTTCCTCACCAACTTCAACTATTCCGGTTCCTTCTAAAACATAAAAAATAGCATCAACAGGAGTGATATGTCTTTTTAATTGTTCGCCAGGTTGAAGTAAAATATGTGTCATGATAGCGTGTTCACCATCATAAATGTTGCGCGCATCCACACCATGTGGGTTTGGGCGTGCTTCTGCTTCTGTGTATTTTATTGTTTTCATAGTTAATAGTTTAAAAAAACCTGATAAGTTATATAACCTATCAGGTTTTTATTTGTTCAATAAATATATAAAATCTTTTTAAACTTCATGCCTTAAAATTATTTCAAACTTAAATTGTTTGTTTTTTGTATTTGCAAGAAGCTTTTTGCTATTAGCTCCAAGCTGTTAGAATAATTACATTGCTAACAGCCAGAAACTAAAGGCCTGTAGCTTTTTTTAGCTCATAAACATTTTAATATCATCTTCAACTTCACCTATTCCTGCAATACCAAAAGTGTCTACTAAAACTTTAGCAACATTTGGAGATAGGAATGCTGGTAATGTTGGTCCTAAGTGAATATTCTTAACACCTAAGTAAAGTAAAGCAAGCAATACAATTATAGCTTTTTGCTCGTACCATGCAATATTATAAGCGATTGGTAACTCATTAATATCATTTAATTCAAACACTTCTTTAAGTTTAAGAGCAATAACAGCTAATGAGTAACTATCGTTACATTGTCCAGCATCTAATACTCTTGGAATTCCACCAATATCACCTAACTTAAGTTTATTGTAACGAAATTTAGCACAACCAGCAGTTAAGATAACAGTATCATTTGGTAATTGATCCGCAAATTTTGTATAATAATCTCTACCTTTCATTCTACCATCACAACCTGCCATTACAAAGAATTTCTTAATTGCTCCTGATTTAACAGCATCAACAATTTTGTCTGCTAATTGCATAACCTGATTGTGTGCAAATCCACCAACGATTTCTCCTTTTTCAATTTCGATTGGAGATTCACATTTTTTCGCTTGTTCAATTATTGGAGAGAAATCTTTTTGTCCACCTTTTTCTCTATCAGCAATATGAGGAAATCCATCAAATCCTGCAGCACCAGTTGTATAAACTTTGTCGAAATATTTAGAATCCTTTTTAGGTGGAACTAAACAGTTTGTAGTAAATAGGATAGGACCATTAAAACTTTCAAATTCTTCTTTTTGTTTCCACCATGCATTACCATAGTTTCCTATAAAATGTTTGTACTTTTTGAATGCAGGATAATAGTTTGCAGGTAACATTTCGCTGTGTGTATAAACATCAACTCCTGTTCCTTCAGTTTGTTTTAACAACTCTTCCATATCCTTTAAATCATGACCACTAATCAAGATTCCGGGTTTATCACTAACACCAATATTAACTGATGTAATTTCAGGATTGCCATAAGTTGTTGTATTTGCTTTATCTAATAAAGCCATAACATCAACACCATATTTACCAGTTTCCATTACTAAAGCAATATTTTCCTCAACAGTCATTTCATCATTAGTTAATGATGCAACAGCCTTTTGCACGAATGCATGTATGCTATTATCCTCGAAACCTAAGTTAAAAGCATGCTCTTGATAAGCTGCTAAACCTTTTAATCCATAAAGAACTAAAGCACGTAACGAACGAATATCTTCGTTTGGAGCATCAATCTTTCCATTAACCTGTAAAGCTTTTGCTTCAATTTCTTCGAAAGTAGAACCTACCCAAGTTGCAGTATCATGGTTGATATCAGAAATATCAATACCTTTTGCAGCTAACTGGCTTTTGATTTTATCTCTTAATTTTAAAGCAGTATTAATTTCCTTTATAAATACATCTTTTGAAAAGTTTGCATTGGTAATTGTTTTAAATAAACTGGTAAAGAAAAAGTTATTTACTTCTTCATCTTCAATGCCATTTTCTCTTGCTCTAACACTATAAAGAGAAATTCCTTTAAGAATGTATACAGTCAAGTCTTGTAAATGAATTACTTCGTCTTTAACTCCACATACTCCAACTGCTCCTGTACAACCAGTTCCTTTAGCAGCTTCTTGACATTGATAACAAAACATACTCATGATAATTAATTTTTTAAGTTTAGATTATTAATTTTTATTATTTGATTCTTTACTATTGGGATGTACTTTCCCTATTTAGGTGTGTTTTTAACACCTAATATTTAATCTTTATATGATTTTTGATTTAGATTACACCCAGTCTTCCTGTACTATATCTCCATTAATATCAACAGTTACAGATTTAATTGGCACTTTTCGTGTTGCACGCTGAGATGCAATTTGAGCCATTTGCAATATTCCACCGCAACAAGGTACTGTCATTTTCATTACAGTAATTGTATTTATTTTTGCATCATCAATTAGTGCAACTAATTTGTCTATATAAACTTCTGTATTAGAATCTAATTTTGGGCATGCAATCCCCAATGATCTTCCTTTTAAAACTTTGCTATGGAAATTTCCCATTGAGAAAGCAACACAATCTGCAGCTAATAATAAATCTGAATTTTGGAAATATGAGGCCGCTGGATTAATCAAGTGCATTTGAACAGGCCATTGTCTTAATTCAGATGGAGCATCACCAACATTTTCTACAGGTGTAGTTTCAGGCTTATTTATTTCTCTTGCTGCAGAACCAGGACATCCACCGTCACCATGACTGTGGTCGTGAGCATGCTGATGTTGTGGTTGTTCGTCGTGGCTACCACAACCACAAGCACTTGGCGCAGGCTCTGGTTGTTCTACTGTACCATTATGTACAACAGATGTAACCTCATCAACATCAAAATCAATTTCCGATTTATTCTCTTGCATCCAACTAACACCTTGTTTTAGGAATCCAAATTCCATATGATCTTTTAAATGAGTAAGGTGAGCAATTACAGTATTCTTACCTTTTTTAACCATTTCCTTGATTACAGCAATTTCATCGTAAGGTTGAGCTTCACGTTCAATAATTTCAATCGCTCCTTCAGGACAATGTCCAATACAAGCACCTAAACCGTCACACATTAAATCGCTAATTAAACGTGCTTTCCCATCAATCATCTGCAAAGCGCCTTCGTGGCAATTAGGAATACATTCGCCGCAACCTGTGCACTTATCCTCGTCAATTTCTATTATTTCCCTTTTCATAATGTATATTTTTAATGCTTTTAATATCTAAATAAGCAATTAAGTAATTCGATACCAAAATAACAAATAGTTTTACACCTGACCAAATTTTTAACAGTGATTTATATCATGTTTTTCAGCATGTATTATGTAAGTGTCAGTTATACATGATCATATAGCGTTAAGAAAATAACAATATATTTTTGATAATAGAGAATAATACATATCTTTGTTCGCAATATTACGAACAGCTATGAGTAAAGAAAATATATATACAGATGATCAATTAAAGCTATCTCGTTTTGCTAAAGCGCTTGGGCATCCCGTGCGTTTATATATTCTTGAATTATTATCAAAACAAGCTTGTTGTTATAGTGGTGATTTAACAGATGTTTTACCAATTGCAAAATCAACTTTATCGCAACATTTAAAAGAATTGAAAGATGCTGAGCTAATTCAGGGAGAGATAGAAGCCCCGAAAATAAAATACTGTATAAACAAACAAAATTGGGAATTGGCAAAACAATTATTTACAGAATTATATAAATAAAAAAATTTATAAACTATGTTCGTATTTTGACGAACAGTGAATGCTGAATAATAGAATATTATATAAAGTATATTGCAGTAAGATGTTAAATTATTGTAGAATGATTAATGCTCACGAGCGGCTTTGCGAAGATGGATTGTGGGTGCGAGTAACAAAATAAGGTTAAACTTAAGGAAAGATAAATTAATAGAAACAATTATAAAATTAGAGCAATGGATATAAAAGTATTGGGATCGGGTTGTGCTAAATGTAAAACCTTAGAGAAAGTAACAAGAGAAGCAGTAGAACAATTAAATCTTGATGCAACAATTGAAAAGGTAGAAGATATTCAAAAAATTGTTGAATATGGCGTAATGTTTACACCTGCTTTAGTTGTAGATGGAGAAGTTGTAGTTAAGGGAAGAGTTCCCAAATTAGATGAAGTAAAAAGTATGTTAAATAAGTAAAATTATGATTATGAGAAGAAAATTAAATGTAATTGGTTTAAGTTTAGTTTTAGGATTAAGCTCAATATTTTTTCAAAGCTGTAGTTCAAAGGCAAACAATACTGATAAAGAAGAGATTGCAGAAGAAAAAGTTTGTTGCTCTAAAGCTATTGAAGAAACATCTGTAAAAGTTTATTATTTTCATGCTACTCGTCGTTGCGCAACATGCCAAGCTGTAGAAAAAGTGTCAAAAGAATATATTGAAGCTAACTATGCAGAAAAAGTTACTTTCATATCTATTAATAGAGACGAAGATCAAAATAGCGAGTTGGTTGAAAAATACGAAATTGCTGGTCAAACATTATTATTAGTATTTGGCGATGAAGTTGTAAATGTAACAACTGAAGCATTCTTAAATGCAAGAACTAATCCTGAGAAATTAGAAGAATTGATTAAATCAACTATTGATGCACGATTAAAATAATATGGAGATCTTACAAAGCTTTTTAGAAAATTCGCAGTTTCCAATAATATCAGCTTTTGTACTTGGTCTGATGACAGCAATTAGTCCGTGTCCATTAGCAACTAATATAACTGCTATAGCATATATTGGCAAAGATATTGAGAACAAAAGGCGGGTTTTCATGAACGGGTTTATTTATACTCTGGGGCGCGCAATTTCATATACTGCAATCGGATTGATATTTTTCTTTGGAATGAGTCAACTTAATATATTATCCTTTTTTCAGGAGTGGGGCGAAAAAATATTAGGTCCTTTATTAATTCTTTTTGGATTAATGATGCTTGGTGTTTTAAAGTTTGCATTTGGAAACATTAATAATGTAATTCAAAAATACACTGAAAATAGGAAACTGAACTTTTGGTCTGTGTTGGTCATAGGAATTCTGTTTGCATTAGCGTTTTGCCCGTATAGTGGAGTATTGTATTTCGGAATATTAATTCCAATGACAGTGGCAAGTGCAAAGGGATTGTATTTACCAATAGTATTTGCTTTTGCAACCGGATTGCCTGTAATCATATTTGCTTATTTATTAGCATTTACAATTTCGGGTGTAGGTAAGTTTTACAACCGAATAAAGATTTTTGAAAAGTATTTTAGATACGTGGTTGCAGTAATATTTATTGGCGTTGGAATTTATTATACAGCATTAATATTTTTATAAGATAATATATCAATAAATTAAATGTCATTCCGGGCTTGACCCGGAATCTCTAACAACAGATTCCTGCATTCGCAGGAATGACACAAGTTTTAAAAGTATTGTAAAAATGATCACTTACTTAAAAAAGAATATAATATATATATCAATCCTTACGGTAGCTTGGGTTGTATTTTACAAATATCTATCACAAATAACTGATTTTATTATTGATGATATTTTTAGATTAGAAGCAGGAAAACATTTAACAGAAACACTTTGGTTTTTTATTTATGAAGTTCCTAAAGTATTTCTTTTACTTATTCTTATCATTTTTATTGTAGGAATAGTGCGCACTTATTTCTCAGCTGATAAAACTCGTGAAGCCTTAAAAGGGAAATCGTTATTTACAGGAAACATAATGGCTTCTTTGTTAGGAATTGTAACTCCATTTTGTTCTTGTTCAGCAATTCCCTTATTCTTAGGTTTTGTTGAAGCCGGAATACCAATCGGGATTACTTTCTCGTTTTTAATTGCAGCGCCAATGATAAACGAAGTCGCTGTCGTAATGCTCATTGGATTATTCGGCTGGAAAGTAACACTGATTTATGTTTTAACAGGATTAACAGTAGCAATACTTTCTGGATGGTTAATAGGGGTTTTTAAACTTGAAAAATATGTTGAAGATTGGGTTTTTAAGGTTAAATCAAATAATCAGGATGAAATCGAAGAAAAAATATCTTTCCAACAACGAATAAAAACCGGATATACTTCTGTAAAAGAAATTGTAGGAAAAATATGGATTTATATTTTAATTGGAATTGCAGTTGGAGCAGGAGCGCATGGTTATGTTCCCGAAGATTTTCTTTCCGCTTTAATGGGTAAAGTTCACTGGTATTCAGTCCCTTTAGCAATTGTTATTGGTATTCCTTTGTATTCAAATGCAGCAGGGATTATTCCTATAATAAGTGTTTTAATCGAAAAAGGAGTTACACTTGGAACTGCACTTGCATTTATGATGTCGGTAATTGGACTATCATTACCTGAGATTATTATTCTTAAAAAAGTTTTAAAAATTCAATTGATCGCAATTTTTGTTGGAATAGTTGCAGTTGGAATAATTATGGTAGGTTTCCTACTTAACTTCATATATTAAAAGAAACCCTGTTACAATATGTAGCAGGGTTTTTATTTTATCTTCATAAAGATTTCTATAGATAATTACTAACAGTTTGATTACTTAAGTATGTTTTAAACTCAAGAGTCATTTTGCTGGTCACATTATTCATTATACATTTATCAAACGGACATATTTGTTTATCCATAGGACATTCTGTAATTTCAATTGGTCCTTCAATAGCCTCGTAAATTTCAAGAAAATTAATACCTTCCGGATTTTTTCTTAATACAAAACCACCACTTGGTCCTCGCTGTGAGGTTAAGTAGCCTGCTTTAACTAATCGTTGCATTACTTTAGCTACATGATGTTTTGAAGTGTCTGTTCGTTCTGCAATTTTAATTACGTTTAAACCTTGTTTTTCCTGTGCAATTAGAATTATTCCATGTAAGGCGATTGAAGCTGCTTCTGAAAGTGAGAATACTTTTGCCATTTCTGATTCCTATTTAGATAATTTTGGTAATTAAATGCTCAAATCTACTAAATTATTTTTTATTAACAGCTAAAAAGGATATAATATGTTGATACTATTGAGTTTTGTAAGAAATATTTTGCTCTGGTATCTGAAAATGTTAAATAGAAAACCAATTAAATGAATAAATCCGCTATTTGTTTTTTTACTTTTACAGTTAATTATATCATATAGAAAAAAGCTTAAAATGAAACAATATCTCAATTTATTAGATCACGTAGTAAATAATGGTGTGAAGAAAGAAGATCGTACCGGAACTGGAACAATTAGTTCTTTCGGTTACCAAATGCGATTTAATTTACAAGAGGGATTTCCATTATTAACTACAAAGAAATTACACCTAAAATCTATAATTCACGAGTTATTGTGGTTTCTAAACGGAGATACAAATATAAAATACTTAAATGATCATAAAGTTCGTATTTGGGATGAGTGGGCAAACGAAAATGGTGATTTAGGAAATATCTACGGTTATCAGTGGCGATCATGGCCAGCACCAAATGGTGAGTCAGTTGATCAGATTTCTCAAATTATTGATTCAATAAAAAACAATCCAGATTCACGACGTCATATTGTAAGTGCATGGAATGTAGGCGACATAAAGAATATGGCATTACCACCATGTCATATTCTATTTCAATTTTATGTAGCCGATGGAAAATTATCTTGTCAGTTGTATCAGCGCAGTGCGGATATTTTTTTAGGTGTTCCATTTAACATTGCATCGTATGCTATATTATTAAAAATGGTAGCCCAGGCAACCGGATTAGAAGCATATGAGTTTGTTCATACATTAGGAGATGCTCATATATATACAAATCATATAGAACAGGTTAAGTTGCAATTAACTCGCGAGCCAAAATCATTACCTAATCTTAAAATAAATCCAGATAAGAAAGATATTTTCTCGTTTGAATTTGATGATTTCACTTTGGAAGATTATGATTCACATCCACATATAAAAGGAGCGATATCAGTATAATTGTAAAATAGTGAATTTGTAAAGTTGTTAATATGGATGAGTTTTATTCTTTAGAGAAACTGGAAATTTACCAAATAGCAAATAAAATAGGAGATGATGTTTGGAAGATTGTTTCTGATTGGAATTATTTTGAAAAAGATACAATTGGAAAACAATTCACTCGTTCAACAGATTCTATTTCAGCAAATATTGCAGAAGGATATGGGAGATATTCTTTTAAAGAAAATATTCAGTTTTGTTATTATTCAAGAGGTTCACTATTGGAATCAAAAAATTGGCTGATAAAAGCTAACGAAAGAGATTTGGTAAATAAAGAAAAAGGCGATCAGCTTAATGAAGATTTAAAGAATCTATTAAAAAGACTTAATGGATATATTAGTTACTTAAAAAAGCAGATTGTTAAAAAGTAATATTTTTTTTACAATTTTACTTAATAACTATTTTACTAATACACAAAAATATGTTGTCGATTATTGTAGCTGTAGCAGAAAATAATGTAATAGGAAAAGATAATAGTTTGATTTGGAAATTGCCACGAGACATGAGGCATTTCAAAGAAACTACTACAGGTCATTATATAATAATGGGTCGGAAAACCTTTGAGTCTAATGGCAGACCTCTACCAAATAGAACCAATGTTATAATTACACGTGATAAATCTTTTAAAGCAGAAGGTTGTGTAATTGTACATTCTTTAGAAGATGCAATAAAAGAAGCTAAAGATGATTCGGAAGCTTTTATAATAGGCGGTGGAGTAATTTATGATTTGGCAATGCCTTTAGTTGATAGAATTTATATAACTCAAATTTATCATTTGTTCGAGGGAGATACTTTTTTCCCTGAAATAAATATGGAAGAGTGGGACGTAGTTGAAGAACGAAAATTTGAACCCGATGAAAAAAATAAATATTCGTTTACAATACTTACTTTAGATAGAAAAAGAAAATAAGGAATTCAAAAAATAGTTTTACGTTATTCAATTACTAAGTAAACAATTTCTTTATATTTCAACCAAACTCCATCTTCGCTTGATTTTGAAACTCTTGTAGGATAGCCGTAATCATTATAAGCATGGTAATTCATATATAAAACGTTTGTATTATAGACTGTTCCATCAATATCATAATACTCAGTTATTTGTTCTGTTAGATTATTATAAATCCTATAATGATGATTTATTGGTAAATTTAGATCTTTATAATAAAAGTAAGAATTTCCAAATTTGCGTTTCATGGTATATTCCAAATATTCATTTTCTAAGTAAGAATATTTTTGTTGTTCTGATAAATTACCCTTTGCATCATACTTATATGAAATATAATAATTATTCTCGATTAATTTAACTATTTTCCCTTCATTATCACATTCATAAGTTATTGGAGTATAAGCTTTATAATCTTCTAAATTGTCATAATTATTAGTATTACGATACTCGGTAGAACTAATTAAGTTGTTTTCACTATACTCATATAAGATATAACTCTCTTGTTCGCCATTCCTGAATTCATTGTACTGTATAATTTGATTACTTTCATTATATTCAAATGTTTCAGCCCAAGGTGAATAAGTATTAGCATAACTTATCTCCATTACTTGATTATGGTCATTATAAGTGAATGATATTGTATCATTATTATCATTATCATAAACAATATATATCGGAAGACATTTATCGCATTTTTTAAGAACTTCATCTTTTTCACAAGAGAAGATAGTTAATATGATTGTTACAACAAAAGATGAAGCTAATATTTTTCTCATAATATATTATATTAATCAAGTTTTAAAGGTAACTATTAATAATAAAAAAGAGCCACAATAATGTGGCTCTTCTTTTTTGTAAACCGCGAGGCGGATTTTTATTTAAATTAAAATTATGCAGCTTTTAGTCTTTGAATATTAATTTTATCTATTTTTTCTTTTGCTAATTCAAGAGTTATTTTTACTTCTTTCTCATCTGTAGAAGGTATATCAAACATAACATCTATCATTATGGCTTCACAAATTGAACGTAAGCCTCTGGCACCTAATTTAAATTCGAGTGCTTTGTCTACAATGTAGTCAAACACTTTCTTTTCAAAACTTAGTTTTACTCCATCCATCTTAAAAAGCTTTTCGTATTGCTTTATTATTGCATTTTTAGGTTCTGTAAGAATCCTTTGTAAAGCTTCTTTTTTAAGAGGATTTAAATATGTAAGAACTGGTAATCGTCCAATAATTTCAGGTAATAATCCAAACGATTTTAAATCCTGAGGTGCAATATATTGTAATAAGTTTTTAGCATCAATTTGATCCTTCTCTTTGCTTGCTCCATATCCAACAACCTGGGTATTTAATCTTTGACCAATTTTACGTTCAATTCCATCAAATGCACCACCGCAAATAAATAATATATTTTTAGTATTTACCGGAATCATTTTCTGGTCAGGATGCTTACGACCACCTTGCGGTGGAACATTTATGATAGATCCTTCAAGCAATTTTAATAATCCCTGCTGAACTCCTTCTCCGGAAACATCACGAGTAATAGAAGGGTTATCTCCTTTTCGGGCAATTTTATCAATTTCGTCAATAAAAACGATTCCCTTTTCAGCAGCTTCAACATTGTAATCAGCAACTTGTAACAATCGGGTTAAAATACTTTCTATATCTTCACCAACATAACCTGCTTCTGTAAGTACTGTTGCATCAACAATTGTAAACGGAACATGGAGCATTTTAGCAATGGTTCTTGCTAATAAAGTTTTTCCTGTTCCTGTTTCGCCAACTAAAACAATATTTGATTTTTCTATCTCAATATCATCATCTTCTTTTTTGCCAGCTTGAAGTAATCGTTTGTAATGATTGTAAACGGCAACTGAAAGATATCTTTTCGCATCTTCTTGACCTATAACATATTGATCAAGGAAATCTTTTATTTCAACAGGCTTTAATAATTCAATTTCATTTACATCAAAATCGCCTTTTTTCTGAAGCTCTTCCAGAACAATGTCATGAGCTTGTTCAATACAACGATCACAGATATGCCCGGATAATCCGGCAATTAAAAGATTTGTATCTTTTTTCTCTCTTCCACAAAACGAACACTTATCCATTGCACTATAAATATTAATTAATGGGACAAATTTACGGCATTAATCAGAATAAAAAAACCGCATTTTGATTAATGCGGTTTAATTTGATGTTAATGTATTGTTATTTCTTAGTTCCTTTTCTAAGTAGTACTTCGTCAATCATACCATATTTTTTAGCTTCTTCTGCTGTCATCCAGTAATCACGGTCTGAATCTTTTTCAATTTTCTTAAAAGTATTACCAGAATGATTAGCTACAATTTCGTATAATTCTTTCTTTAACTTCTGAATCTCACGTGCAGTAATCTCAATATCAGCAGCTTGACCTTGAACGCCACCCATTGGCTGGTGAATCATAACTCTAGAATGAGTAAGAGCAGTACGTTTTCCAGGAGTTCCTGCAGCTAATAAAACAGCTCCCATTGAAGCAGCCATCCCGGTACAAATAGTTGCTATATCAGGGCTGATGTATTGCATGGTATCATATATGCCTAAACCAGCATGAACGCCACCACCAGGAGTATTCATATATATTTGAATATCTTTTGAAGGATCGGTTGATTCAAGAAAAAGTAATTGTGCTTGAATAATATTAGCAACATAATCGTCAATTGGCACACCTAAGAACAGAATTCTGTCCATCATTAGACGGGAGAAAACATCCATTTGAGCAATGTTTAACTGACGTTCTTCAATAATGGTTGGTGATATATAATTATTATTGTATACTGAAGCATATTTCTCCAGCGACAAACTACTTATACCATGATGCTTAGTTGCATATTTTTTAAATTCGTCTTTCGGAATCATAATTTTATCAGATTTTAATTAATAGCAGATAAAGTTAGTTAAATTTTGAATGAATTTATATCCATTCTGAAATAAAAAAGTCGTGTTATTTTAATATAACACGACTTGGTTTTATTTGTTTAAAGTATAACCGGGGTTATTTACTTTTCTTTTGATCTTTTTTCTTCTCGTCTTCCCAAAGTTTCTGAAACTCTTCAGTTGTAACTTCTTTCTTGTCAAGTTTTACAGAATCCTTTATGAAATCAACAACCTTATCTTCGAATTTCTTTTCGTAAAGATTTCTACGTTCGTTATCTTTCTTAAGAATTTCTTGAGCATATTGTTCCAATTGTTCGTTAGGTAAGTTTGCTAAACCATATTGAGCAAACTGAGCAGCTGTTACTTCTTTTGCGGCATCCATAACTTCACTTTCTTCAACCTTAATCTCGTTATCTCTTATAACCTGATCTTTAATTAATTGCCACTGTAAATCAGTTTCAAATTTTGGATATTCTTCTTCGATTTGTTCAGCAGTAAATTTACCTTCGTTTACAACAGTTAACCATCGCTTTAAGAATTCAGTTGGTAATTCTGGATTTATTTTCTCAACAAGTTTTTGTTTTGCATCAATCATAAATCTGTAATCTGTTTCACGAACAAAATTAGCTTTAATTTCTTCGGTAATCTTTGCTTTAAAATCAGCATCAGATTTAACTACATCTGGTCCAAAAGCTTTGTCATAAAGTTCTTGATTGATTTCTGCTTTAGCAAATCGCTGTACTTTTGTAATTTCAAATTCGAAATCACCGTTAACTTCTAATGCTTTCTCTTTTTCAATTCTTAGCATTGAAGCAATCTCAGAATCACTTGGATATGCTTTTCGAACATCGAAGATTATTTTACCGGCAACTTTTTTACCGGCAAATGTTGTCTTAATATCAGCATCTTTAATGTATTCAACAGTTATTCTTACATCATCAGCTTTAATACCACCTTCTAAAACTTTTCCTTCAGCATCTAACTGAATAAAATTTCCTGATAACATTTCATTGTCAGTTGTTTCATCAGCATCTTTAAACTCACCGAATTTACGAGCGTAATTGTCAGAATATGATTCAAACAGATTATCATCAACCTTTATATCATAATAAGCAACCTTGTCCTTTTTTGAAAGTTTTACTTCTATATCTTTTGCAATAGCAACATCAAAAGCAAATTCAAATTCAGTTTCATTATCGAAATCTGCAGGTTTTTGGTTTTCTGCTGGTAATGGCTCGCCTAAAAGATTTAATTTTTCATCACGAATATAATTCGTAAGTGATTCAGAAATAAGTTTATTTACTTCTTCAACAAGAATTCCTTTACCATACATTTTCTTTACCAAGCCAGTTGGAACTTTACCTGGACGGAAACCATCAATACGAGCTTTTTTACGATAATCGTTTAGTGCAGCTTCCACTTTTTCAGCATAATCTTTTTCAGTAATAGTTACTTTTAAGACAGCTGTTAAATCATTAATGTTCTCTTTAACTATGTTCATTATATTATATGTTTGAGAATTTATAAATTTTAAAAACCGCCAAACCACCGATTTCGTTCGACAGTTTAAGCGGTTTGTTTGTTGTGCGGATGAAGGGACTCGAACCCCCACGCCTTTCGGCACTAGATCCTAAGTCTAGCTCGGCTACCAATTACGACACATCCGCAAAAGAGAGTGCAAATATATTACAAATTTTTATATTACAAGAATAATTTAAATAAAAATAATAGTGACTTTCATTTTTTAATAATAAAAAGGTTAATAAGCTTTTAGGAGCCTAATTTAGTTTGAATTTTGATAATATTTTCAATAACTTGATTGTTGTTTTTAAGAGATTTATAATGAGAAAATCTTCTTTTATTTTAACTGTTTTGTTTTTTCTTTTAGGGCATTATTTAAATGCTCAGGATGCGAAAGTTTATCTGAGTTCAAAAATCGAAGCCCTATGGAAAACTTCTGCTGAATTTAAGACTCCAGAATCTGCATATTACTGCAAAAAGCAAAAAGTAATTTTTGTATCTAATATTAATGGAAATCCAATAGAAAAAGACAATAATGGTTTTATTTCTAAATTATCTCCAGATGGAATTATTCTAAAAACAGAATGGGTAAAGGGCTTGCATGCTCCCAAAGGCATGGGGATTTATAAAGAAAGACTTTTTGTAACAGATATAGATCGTATAGCAGAAATTGATATTCAGTCGGGAAAACTTATAAGGTTTTATAATGTTCCTAATGCAAAATTTTTAAATGATATTGTAATTGATCTTTCAGGCAGTATTTATATTTCTGATATGCAAACAAATATCATTTATAAATTATTTAATGGAGTTGTACAAGAGTGGATACATTTAGAGAATATAAACCATCCTAATGGCTTGTGTATAATGAATGAATTTCTACTTATTGGAACGCAGGATAAAATTGTAAAAGCTAATTTGACTGATCGTGTTGAATCGGATTATATATTAAATACAGGAGGTATTGACGGATTAATCTGTTTTGAAAAATGCAAATTGATTTATTCTGATTGGAGTGGGAATTTATATTTAGCAAGTTTAGGAAAAGAAACAGAAAAATTACTTGATACAACACCTTTAAAAATTAACGCTGCCGATATTGGATTTGACTACGAGAAAAAAATCATATACATACCTACTTTTTATAATAACAGGGTGATGGCTTATCGACTTAAGGATTAGCTTCTTCAATATAAAAACCCATTTTATCAGGATGATCGGAGACTAAAGTATTACTACTGAATTTTCGGAGCATAAAAAGAGAGATGATATCTCCACAGGCTGCCCAAGAAAAGAAAATACCAAAAGATAAATAAAGACCATTCTCTAGAATGATTCCTATAAGTGAAGGAATTATTCCCATCACAATAAGAGGCATTGCACCTCCAAGTCGGTAATGTTTTGTTTTTAAAGGTTCTTTGCAGTGACAATATGGAGTTATTCCGTTTATCCCAAACTTGATTGACTTAAAACCTTTTTTAGTAAAAAATGCCCATGTAATTCCATGCAAAAGTTCATGAATTATTATTCCAAAAATTAGAATATAGAAAAAGAGTTTCATGAATTCTTTTCTCCCCAATTCAAATGAAGCGTAATCCCAAATTAGTATATAAGGGATTAGGAATATGGCTGTAACAGGAATTATCATGATAAGTGAATATAGATTCACTTTTCCTGTGCTTAAGGTGAATTCGATTTTATTATCAGAGGCTTCTGACATTTTAGTCAGTTATAAATATGCAGATTTAATCGTCGTTAATACCAATTGTTCGTAGGTCAAAGTTTTTACCTAAATAAACTCTACGCACTTGTTCGTCTTCGGCAAGTTCGCGTGCATTTCCTGATTTTAAGATTGAACCTTCAAAAAGTAAATATGCACGATCAGTAATGGTTAATGTTTCACGAACATTGTGGTCTGTTATTAAGATACCAATATTTTTTTCTTTAAGCTTTCCTACAATTTCCTGAATATCTTCTACAGCAATTGGGTCAACACCTGCAAAAGGCTCATCGAGTAAAATAAACTTTGGCTTTATGGCTAAAGCACGTGCAATCTCAGTTCTTCGACGTTCACCTCCGGAAAGTTGAATTCCAAGGCTTTTTCTAATCTTTTGTAATCCAAATTCGTTAATTAAAGTTTCTAATCTATCACGCTGTTCTTCTTTTGAAAAGTTAGACATTTCAAGAACAGCCATAATATTATCTTCAATACTTAGTTTTCGAAAAACTGAAGCTTCCTGAGCCAAATAACCAATTCCTTTTTGTGCTCTTTTGTAAACAGGTTCTTTGGTTATATCAACGTTGTCAAGATAAATTTTGCCTTCGTTTGGAGTAATTAATCCAACAATCATATAAAAGGTTGTTGTTTTTCCAGCTCCATTTGGACCAAGTAAACCAACAATTTCACCTTGCTCTACTTCAACAGAAACACCCTTTACAACTGTTCTTGAACGATATTTTTTAATTAAAGTATCGGTGCGAAGTTTTATCTTTTCTTGACTCATTGTTATTTATTTTATGCAAAGGTATAATTTTATTTAAAACTTATTATTGAAAAGATAGACTTAGAGTTGATTAGAAAACAAACTGAACTAATACTCGTAATCCAAATTTTTCAATATTATCGTGATCTAAATACGATAATCGCCACATGGCATCTACTCTAAAGATTTTCAAAATATTTTCTATTCCAACACTTGCTTCCAAATACGGATCGTTAATCTGATATAAGCCTTCAGGAAAGTCCATTATAGATTCATGTCTGTTACTTAAATCACCAATTAATCCTTTGGCAGAAACAACCTCGCGCCATTTTAATTTACGCATTAAAGGAATTTTATTCAAGAAGAAACCCTGAAAATGGTGCTCTGCGTATAGACTAATATAACGATCACTTGCAAATTCGTAATAGTTCATCATATTAAAAGCATAGCGGTCGAATGCATATGTTTCGTTTCCTTCATGCAATTTTAATAAAGGGTAAGGTACTGTTCCAAATACCTGCCCGGCATCAATAATATATTTAAAATATCCGAGCGGACTTATTGGAACTTTATGTGCTAAGCTTAAGTTAATCTTATAATACTCATATTGACTCTCGAATACATTCTTTAATCCTGCAGTCAGATATAAATTTAAAATTGGCTTGTCGGTACCAAGACTGGTTCTTTCGAATTCGCCTCGTATGAATTTCTCATTTTTTGCAAATCTTAAATTAAAGGTGACTTCTGATGCAGTTATATTGCTGTAAAATATAGTATCTGTAAGACTTGTTTTTTGAAATGGAATGTACTGAGTTGGTTTAATGCTTTTATAATTAAATGTTAATGAATTTGAAAATCCTTGAAACCATTCTTTTTCAAGTGTTGTTCTAAAATCATTTACCATTGTAAGTTTATAGTTCGGGTTTCTTCTAAGTATTGATGTGAAAATATTATCCTCGGTAAGAGCATTTGGGCTTTGTCCAAGTTGTTGAATGTCATGCTTGTATTGCACTTCTATTGATGCTCTTGGATTTTTATCGAACATATAAATAAATCCTGTTCCGTATTTAAAACGATTATCTTTTTCACCATATGCAGCATGTGCATTTATCATCAGTTTGGTACTAAAATTATTACTTGTTCGTCCACCAAACCGAAATCGGTTGCCTTCAATTTCGTTAAAACTAAACATCTTATAGTATGGTCCGATTTCAAATAAGCCAACTTCGTAATGATACATAGCAAACATCCCAACAAGTTTCTCATAAGTGGTATAAATTGGAACCTGTTGAATTGAATCAACCATGTTGTAAATGTCTTTTTCTTTTGGTGTAAGTTTTATTGGACGACGTTCTTCCCAGTAATCCTCGTCATTTATAATTGCATTTTCCTTTACAATTACATTATCATTAATTTTTGTTACCTCTTCAGGCATCTCTGCATTTAACATGATATTCATGTAATTCGTAGTTTTCTTGCCAAAAAATCCAAGTGTTTTATCGGTAAGATTAAAATCGAAAAACAGCTTTTCCTTTTTCAGAAACCATAGGCTATCTTGTACTGGTTCAAATTCATATTCAGCAACGAAATCGTTTATGTAATTAATATTTACATTCTTAGCCATTCGCATTTGAATTTTTACAATGGCAAAGGTGGTGTCGTTAACCCAGAAATCTCCACGAAAAGTTCTTTCCTGTTTACGTTTTGGTATAAATGAAATTTGATAACACCACTTATCGCCAATAAATGCACTATCGATAAGGTAATACTTATAATAAGCTAAGCCAAAGTCGGCTATTGGACTTACAAAGCCAGGTTCGAAAACAGTTTCAAAGTTCTCGTAAATATTAATATTTTGATACATTTTACCCGTAAACTGAGATATGCTGGCATTCTCTATTCCTGATATTTTTGTGGCATTGATAATTTCACGTTCCGTTTTAGGATTACGATTAAAATAGTAATCGGAAAATGATTCGGTAATAAAAATAGGCAGATAAGATTTACCGGTAATGGCAGAAGTATCGACATAATCAAAAATAAACTGAAAGTTTTTCAGCAATTTACGTTCCCTCAATTTATCATCAACATTGTTTATGTCAATTTCTACTTTATTGTAGAGCTTGTAATTATATGAATCAAATTTACGAGGATTATGCTTTTCTTTATTAGCAATAATATTCCGAAGAATAGGATGTGCAGGATTTTCAGTTGGCTTAACAACTATTTCCTTTAAAGCAAAAATATCTGGTTCTAATGAGAAATTTATCTCCTGAAAACGATCTTTATAAATAAATTGAGATTGTTTTTTACAACCTACAAAAGAAACTATAACTGAGTCATAATAAATTCTTGTTTCAAGAAAATATTCACCATCTGTATTTGTTATTGTACCAACCGAAGAATTTTTGAAAGTTACATTTACAAATGGTAAAGGCTCTCCGTTTTCAGCATCAAGAATTCGCCCCCTGACTTTAGTTACCTGAGCAAAAAGTTGACTTGATTGAATTATTAACAAAGGAAATATAATAATCCAGAAGAGGAATTTTTTTTTCATTGATTCAAATTCTATCAAAATAAATTTAAGCCTTAATTTTTTCTTTGTTTGTTCTATTAACGATTTTTCTGGAAATTATTATACCGGTTTCATAAAGAATTAGAAGTGGGAAAGTAACCAAAATTAAACTGAAAATATCGGGAGGCGTAATTGTAGCGGCTAATATTAAAACAACTATGATAGAATGACGGCGGTATTTCTTAAGAAACTCAGGTGTTACAAGTCCTGCTTTACTCAAAAAATAAATTAAAACCGGTAATTCAAAAGTTACTCCGGCTGCTAATGTAACAGAAGTTATTGTGCCAATATATGATTTTAAATTTATCTGATTTACTACCTGATCACTTACATTATAAGATCCTAAGAAATGAATTGATAAAGGAGCAATTACAAAAAAACCAAATAGCACACCTAACATAAATAATAACGAGCTAAATACAACAGCGCCTCTTGAATGTTTTGCTTCCTTTTCATAAAGCGCAGGTTTAATGAAGCGCCAAAATTCCCAGAAAAGATATGGAAATCCAATAATTATTCCTGCAAAAATAGAAGTAGTAATGTGCATTGTAAATTGTCCAGCCATTTTGATGCTTATAAGCTGAAATGATTCGGTATTTATACAAAGTTTTGGAATGTTAACTTTTTGCCCAAGTAGACACAAAAGTTTATTTGTAAAGAAATCGGGATTTTTAGGAGCAAGAATGATTTTATCGAAAACAATTTCATGGAAAATAAAAGCTGCAATAGATATTAAAATAATTGCAGAAAATGCCCTTATCAAATGCCATCTCAATTCTTCGAGATGTTCTAAAAACGTCATACTATTTCCTTCCGATGACATCTTGTTAAACAATCCCTTCTTTTAAAATGTCATGTAAATGTATCATTCCAACATATTTTTCTTTTTTAACAACAACCAACTGAGTAATATTGTTGCTTTCCATTATTTGGAATGCATTAATTGCCAATTCATCTCTATCAACCGTTTTGGGGTTTAACGACATGATATCCTTAGCATTTAAATTCTCAAAAGAATCATGTTTCTGCAACATTCGCCTTATATCACCATCAGTGATTATACCTGATATTTTTTCTGATTTGTTTAGAACGACAGTTGCTCCTAAACGTTTGGAGCTTATTTCTACAATTACATTCTTTACATTCTCATTCTCATAAACTTTAGGCGACTCATTGTTTTTATATAAATCGCTTACACGCATGTAAAGCTTTTTACCTAAAGCACCTCCAGGATGAAATTTTGCAAAATCTTCGCTTGAAAACCCACGATACTCTAATAAACAAACTGCAAGAGCATCGCCTATAACAAGCTGCGCTGTAGTGCTGTTTGTTGGAGCCAGGTTATTCGGACAGGCTTCTTTGTCAACGGTAGATTTTAAAACAAAATCTGAGTTTATTCCCAGATAAGAATCCGTAGAAGAAACTATTCCAATTATTTTATTTCCTCGGCTTTTAATTAGAGGAACAAGTACTTTAATTTCAGGGGTATTACCACTTTTCGAAATACAAATAACAACATCATCTTCCTGAACAATTCCAAGATCACCATGTATAGCATCGGCAGCATGCATAAAAATTGCCGGTGTTCCGGTTGAATTAAATGTAGCAACTATTTTTTGAGAAATATTAGCACTCTTGCCAATTCCAGTTACAATTACGCGTCCTTTGCTTTCAAAAATAGTTTTTATAACTTTCTCAAAATCAGAATCAATATAGTCAGCCAATTTCTTAATAGATTCAGATTCTTGAAGTATAGTATTTTTTGCTAATGCGATAATATCCATATGTAAATATTTAAAATACTGACTTTAATCAAAAAGTGAATAAAAATGTCAGATATGATATAATTAGTTTTAAAAAATTATTGTAAATTTATGTACAAATGTATTTATTTTTAAGATAAACCGCATTGGTTTTAAATAAAACATGTTTTGAAAATAAATAAAAAGGTTTTTAAAAAATAAAAACTTGAAATTTTATTAGTTGACCTAAATCGTATTATATTATAATTTACAGACAGGCATGAGTGTAGGAGCAGATATTTCGTTAAAGGATTCCCTAAAAAAACATTTTGGATTTAGTGCATTTAAAGGCAATCAAGAAGTTGTTATTAGAAACGTTTTGGATGGGAACGATTCGTTTGTATTAATGCCAACAGGAGGAGGGAAATCTTTATGCTATCAGTTACCATCTTTAATAATGGACGGGACTGCAATTGTAATTTCTCCCTTAATTGCATTAATGAAAAATCAGGTTGATTCGATGCGGGGTTTTAGCACAGAAGAAGGAATAGCACATTTCCTTAATTCATCTTTAACTAAGACTCAAATGCAAAAGGTGAAACAGGATGTATTAGATGGAAAAACGAAACTACTCTATGTTGCGCCGGAATCTTTAACAAAAGAAGAAAATATTGTTTTTTTAAAGCAGGTTGATATATCATTTTACGCTGTTGATGAGGCACATTGTATTTCGGAATGGGGACACGATTTCCGCCCTGAATACAGACGAATTCGTCCAATAATAAATAAAATCGGAGTTGCTCCATTAATTGCATTAACAGCAACTGCAACGCCCAAGGTTCAAAGTGATATTCAGAAGAATCTTGATATGGTAAAGGCTAATGTTTTTAAATCTTCGTTTAATCGTGAAAACCTTTATTATGAGGTTAGACCTAAGATTGATGCAGCAAAAGAGATTATTAAGTTTATCAAGAATAATTCAGGGAAATCTGGTATTATTTATTGTTTGAGTCGTAAAAAAGTAGAAGAACTTGCCGAAATTTTGCATGTTAACGGAATTAAAGTTTTACCATATCATGCAGGAATGGATGCAGCAACCAGAAGCGGAAATCAGGATAAGTTTCTAATGGAAGATGTTGATGTAATTGTTGCAACAATTGCTTTCGGAATGGGAATTGACAAACCTGATGTGCGTTTTGTAATTCATTATGATATTCCAAAGAGTTTGGAAGGATATTATCAGGAAACAGGTCGTGCAGGACGTGATGGTGGCGAGGGGAAATGTATTTCGTTTTATAGTTATAAAGATATTCAGAAGCTTGAGAAATTTATGCAGGGGAAACCTCTGGCAGAACAGGAAATAGGCAAGCAATTATTGTTAGAAACTGTAGCTTATACAGAAAGTGCTGTCTGTCGTAGAAAAATCCTATTACATTATTTTGGAGAGGAATATCATACTGAGAATTGTGAAAATTGCGATAATTGCAATCATCCAAAAGAGCAATTCGAAGGGAAAGATGATGTTGTATTAGCTTTGGAAGCAATCATTGCTGTAAAGGAAAAGTTTAAATCAGAACATGTTGCAAACGTATTGTCGGGTGTTAAAAATACAGCGATAAAATCATATAAACATCATGAGCTGAAATTATTCGGAGATGGCTCAAAAGAAGACACTAAATATTGGAATGCGGTATTAAGACAAGCATTAATTGCTGGATTTATTGATAAGGATATAGAGAATTACGGCTTAATGAGTGTGAATAAGGCTGGTAGGGAATACTTGAAAAACCCTACTTCATTTACTCTTACAAAAGATCATGATTATGAATCACAGGATGATGATTCAGATGCAAGATCTGGAGAAGGAAGAACTGCTGCAACTGATACAGAACTATTCAACATTTTAAAAGATCTGAGGAAAAAAGTCGCAAAAGATTTAAATCTTCCTCCATTTGTAATATTCCAGGATCCTTCAATTGAGGATATGGCTATTCAATATCCGATAACTATTGATGAGATGCAGCGAATTGTTGGCGTTGGTATCGGGAAAGCTCAAAAATATGGAAGTAAGTTTGTTGAGTTAATAAAGCGCTATGTTGATGAAAAAGAAATTATTCGCCCAATGGATATGGTTGTTAAGTCTGTGGTGAATAAATCGGGAATGAAGGTCTATATTATTCAGAGTATTGATAGACAAATGTCTTTAGGTGACATAGCCAGTGCAAAAGGTATTGAAATGAAACAATTACTTGATGAAATAGAATCCATTGTACAATCCGGAACAAAAATTAATATTAATTATTACATTGATGAAACTATAGATGAAGATAAGCAGGAAGATATTTTTGAATACTTCAGAGAAGAGGCAGAAACTGAGTCTATTGATGCTGCATTAGAAGAATTAGGAGAGGAAGATTATTCCGAGGAAGAAATCAGATTAATGAGAATTAAATTCTTTTCTGAATTGGGTAACTAATCATAAACTCATTCGTCTTTAAAATAAATTTATAAGGGAATATTTATTTCCCTTATTTTTTAACTATAAAAAACAGAATCTGTGGAAAAGGTATTACAAATTAATAATTTAAGTAAAAATTACGGAAATATTCGTGCTATCGAGAATGTATCATTCGAAGTGAAAAAGGGTGAAGTATATGGTTTGCTTGGACCAAACGGAAGTGGCAAAACTACTACTCTTGCTGTAATAATGGGGATTTTAAACCCAAACGGAGGAAGTTACGAATGGTTTGAACAGCCATTTAGTAAAATGTCAAGGAGAAGAATTGGTGCATTGATTGAAACTCCAAACTTTTATCCATACCTAACATTGTGGGAAAATCTGAAGATCGTTGCAAAAATAAAAGATGCCGATGAAAAGGATATAAATAATGCTTTAGGTATTGCAAATCTTTTGAAACGTAAGCATACAAATTTTGGACATCTATCGCTTGGAATGAAACAACGAATGTCAATTGCTTCTGTTTTAATTGGAAATCCAGAAGTTTTGGTTTTGGACGAGCCAACAAACGGACTTGATCCTGAGGGTTTTGCCGAAGTTAGAAATATAATTCTTTCACAGGCAGATGCTGGAAAAACAATTATTATTGCCAGTCATATTTTAGATGAAGTTGAGAAGGTTTGTTCGCATGTTGCTATTTTAAAATCAGGAGATTTAATTGCAAATGGAAGAGTTGGTGAATTGTTATCGGCAGAAGAAACTGTTTTTATACGAACAGAAAAATCTGAGGATCTAATAAATTCAATTAAGGAATCGAACTTAGCAAAAGAAGTTTACCTTTCAGACGATGATGTTGCTGTTGTGTTAAATGCTGATTTGAATTCAGGTGATTTAAATAAATTCTGTTTTGAAAAAGGATTTACTCTAACTAAAATTCAAGTTAGAAAGCAAAGTCTCGAAGATCAATTTCTTCAGTTAGTTAAATAGGTTTGTAATATTGAATAAACTAAAATAAAGATGAAAAAATTATTTAATCTCGAAAAAATAAAAGCATTATCATATCCGCCATTTAAGACATTAATGATAATCCATTTCCTATTATTCTTTTTAGTAGTACTTGTAGTTTCCAGAGTTCATTTCAGCATACCGGGATTTTCTGTTAAAGGACTATACCAATTCCCGAATATTTGGGAATTCTTTCCTTGGGTTGCAAGCTGGTTTAATTTATTTCTGGCAATTGTTATAATAATTCTTGTTGGAAACGAATTTGCAAATAAAACATTCAGACAAAATGTAATTGATGGTTTAAGTAGAAGTGATTTGATAAAAGGAAAATTAATATTGATTTTTACTATCGCAGTGTATACTTTCATAATGGTTTTACTTGCTGTAATTATCTTTGGATTGATAAATACTAAAAATATTTCCTTCGATATTATTTTCGAAAACTCATATCTTATTCTAATTTATTTTGTTCAGGCAATTGGATATATGACTTTAGGTTTGCTTTTCGCAATCCTGTTCAGAAATACTGCTTTATCTATAATTTTATTTTTATTATATTTTCCTGTTGAGGGTATAGTCCGGTTGTTTTTTAAATCAGAATACAGGGCTTATTTTCCAATAAAAATAATTTCTAATTTAACTCCCAGACCAGAGTTTCTGACAATGACTTCGGAAAAATCGTTTACAAATGCTTCGGGAACAAGCTCTCTGGATTTAAGTGAAATGGGAATAGTGCCTGAGAATTTGCCTTTAGGAATAACAGTAGTTTTAGCTGCAGGATATATTGGGTTTTTTATTGCTCTTTCAACTGTTTTGTTAAAAAGGAAGAATTTATAGTTCCTATAAGCAGTTATAGAACATTTGTGTCGCGCGGACTCAATAACTTAATTAACCAAAGGGAAGAATTAAAAATGAGAAAAGTAGCAGTTTTAGGTGCAGGTTATGTAGTAAAACCAATGATTGATTATTTTATTGATATTTGTAAATATGAAGTTGTTATTGCAACGCGAACCGTTTCAAAAGCAGAAAAAGTAATTGCAGGAAGACAGCTTGGTACTGCAATTAGTTGGACAATAGATCAAGTTGATGTTTTAGAAAAAATAATCAGTGAAGTTGAAATTGTTGTTGTAATGATACCCAGATCATGTCACTCTGTAGTTGCCAAACTATGTTTGAAACACAAAACTCCGATGATAACAACAGACTTTAAACATCCCGGAATTGCATGTTTTGATGAAGAAGCAAAGAAACAAGAGACACTTATTTTAACAGAACTTGGTGAAGATCCAGGGCTCGATAACATGGGCTTAAAACAAATGATTGATGAAGTGCATTCAATGAAAGGGAGAATCATAAAAATAGATTCCTATGGTGCGGGTTTGCCATCGTTTGAATATAATCGCAATCCTTGGGGTTATAAATTCTCATGGGATCCAAATGGACTTATGCGTTCAGCAGTATCACCAGCTATTTACCAAATAAATGGAGAAGTAATTGAAGTACTTGCAAAATTTGAACATCATAAATTAGTAGATGTTCACGGGATTGGAACATTTGAAACTTATCCCAGCAACGACAGTACACGTTATTTAGAAGAATTTGGATTGGATAAAAATATTTCCATTTATAAAGGATTATTGCGTTATACTGGTTATTGCAACACGATGACAAATCTCTTAAGAATAAAATTGATTGAGAACACCGAAGAAAAGAATTTTGAAAATACGACATATAGACAATTTATTGCTAAACTAATTGGCTCTTCGACTACAGAAGATATAAAAATGAAATTTGCGAAATCATTAAGTATGGAGATTAATGATGATTTTATTAAAAAATTAGATTGGCTTGGATTATTTGATAATGTTCAGATTTCAATAACCCATGGTACAAATTCGAATCTTCTTGTGGATCTAATGTTGAAAAAAATGGCATACGAACCACATGAAAAAGATATGATAATTGTTCATAACGAAATGATTGTAGAATTTCCTGAAAGAAAAGAAAAACAAATTTCCAGTATGCTGGTTGAAGGTATTCCTTATAGTGATTCTGCTATGGCAAGGGCTGTTTCATTACCGCCTGCTATTGTTGCAAAACTAATATTAGAAGGGAAAATTACAAGGAAAGGAGTGTGTATGCCATCTACAAAAGAAATGTACGAACCTATTTTGGAAGAAATGGAAACTTTGGGTTTTTCATTTAAAAAGGAAACAATTGTTTTATAATAATAACATTATATAACACGCTATACACACTGACAATTTTGGATTTTGAAAATTCATACTATTTTTAATTGCGAACCTTTATTTAACAGAATGCTCTTTCCTTAAATTTACAAGGAGAGAGCATTTTTCATAATCTTCATTGCGCAAAATGTTTAAATTCTACTTTATTCTTCATTTATTTTGGGTGTTAATATAGGAAGCAGGGCATATTGAAACATCTACTTTGTATTATTCAATCAATTTTCACCAATACATTCAAATTCGTACTATCTTTTTCACATGATGTAAATCTTACTCCTGTAAATAATACAAGACCTAATAAATAAATAATTTTTAATAATTGTGTAAAGTTCAGAACTACTATAATAAATGTTTGAGAGTTTGTCCAGTAATATGCGTCATACTTAAACAAGTTGACATATTTTAGCTATTTATTTTATTGAAACCTTATTAAAATTCTATTTTATAGCTTATTACAGGAACCATTATTGTCTGACTTGTATTTTCAATTTTATTCTCACTTATATTGTATTGATACATATAATTAGAAGGTGTTCCTGTTAAGTTTTTAACTTGCAATGTCCAAATACTTGAATGTTTCTTTTTATTTATTCGATAATTTATAGTTAAGTCCAGAAAGAAATCTGTGGGATTTTGTTCTTGATAAGGATTGCTCCAGTCGTAATATATCTCTTTTTCTTGATAAGATAATTCCTCGTCGACAGGAAGAATCCTATGTCCTCCCATTAACGAAATTCTACCATTGACACCCAGAATTTTTGTTTTTCCTTGATTCTTGTTAAAAACAAACTCTTTTCCACCAAGAAAAGTTAATACGTAATTTTTGTTAAAACGTGAGTTGTATGTTTTACCATTGCCTCCTGTATATTTAGCGTCGAAAAACGAAGCAGTCAATAAATAATAATAGTTATTTTTTAAAAACCGTTCTAAAGTAAAATCAATTCCAATATTTGTTCCTGTTCCCTCATTTACAAGTATTTTGTCGAATGTTAGTTCTTGTTCGTAATTTATCATTGACCAGGTACTGTCGGCAATAACAGGAATATTATACAGATATTGATAATATGGTTCAATCTTAATTCTTAGATCTGATGTAATAAAATAATCGTATCCAACAACAAAATGATGAGCTTTAGAGAAAGCTAAATCTTTATTTGGTAATTCTGTTCCTCCCATATTTTCTTTTTTATACAGATACACTTTGAGCAGCTCTAACTGACTATGATTTCCATATCCAAAGCTTAAATTATTTTTAGAGTTTATTTTATATTTTAGCCCTAAACGAGGTTCAATTGAATATTCTTTATTTAACAGAAAGTATTGGGTATGAACACCAATATTTAGGAGTAATTTACTGCTAATATCATATTTTGATTGTGTATAAGCCTGAAAGAGATAGCTACTACCTTTGGAGTTATTGTAATCTATCATTTCTTCCTGATATCTCCCTTTCGTTTGAGCATTATAAAAAATATTATTTAAAACTATACCTGTTCTGTTGGTGTGTTTTTTGCTGAATTTATTATTTATAAATGTCGAAAATGTGTATTTGCTGGTTGTGTTATTAATAAAAATGCTATCCCGTAAAACAAGATTATCATTCATTCTTTTCAAATCCCAGGAAGAATTATTTGTAGAAGCCACAATAGATGAGTGAATATATGCCGATTCACTTATTATCTTTTTATATTTAAGCCCGGCAGCCCCAACATTTGTAGATAAATCGTATTGTACTCTATCCCAATTGTAAATCCATTTAGTTGAATCATCAGTAACAGGTTCTGAGTTTTTATCGTTTCCTCCTATACCCCAAAGTGATATTACTCCACCTTTTTTCAAAGGAAAATTAAATTTGAAACTTAAATCCTGATATTCAGGGATTTGTTCAGAGGGAATAAAGCTTTTTATTAATCCAAAAGTTGAATATCTATAATTAATTAAATAGGATGCTCTTTTCCCTTTTATAAAAGGACCTTCGGCAGCAAAGTCGATACCCATAACACCTACCTGAAAAGCATTCTCTCTTTTTTCATTATTCCCGTTTCGTAATTTAATGTCGAAAACACCTGCCAATGCATTGCCGTACTCGGCCGGGAATGCTCCGGTAAAGAAATCGAAATTTGCCAATAAGTGATTACTAAACAATGTAGTAAAACCACCTCCTGCAACATTAGCCCCTGCAAAATGGCTTGGATTTGGAATTTCTACACCTTCTAAACGCCACAATACTCCTTTGGGTGAGTTACCACGTATAATAATTGAATTGTCCTGAATATTACCAACAGCAACACCTGCAAAGGCAGAAGCCATACGTGCAGGATCGTCCATTCCGCCGGCATATCTGCGTGTTTCTTCGGCAGAAAAAGTTCTGGCACTTATTGTTGCCATAGAATTAATTGTTCCTGTTTTATCTTTATAAGCTTTTACCGTAACAGCATCTAACAAAAAAGCATCTTCTTGCAATTGAATTTTTAGCACAACTTCCTTACTTGTAGTTACTAGTATTTCAGATACAATATAAGGTTTATAACCTATATAACTTACTTGTATGTTAAACCTGCCCACAGGAACATTTTCAATACGAAAATTACCATCAGTATCTGTAATGGTTGCTTTTTGGGGTTCAATGTTAAGTATTACAACATTCGCCCCGGGCAGTGTTGCCTGACTTTCTTTATCTACTACTTGTCCTCTAATGGTT
>DAOWGM010000125.1 GCA_030637515.1 Bacteroidales bacterium | reverse complement strand
ATGATGCATTGACTGTAGATCTGTTAATAAATTATGATCTTTTAGTTTCGAGTCCTAAAACAACGGTTAAGTTAAACGGGCCAAGAATGGGAGCTTCTTTTACTACAGGTGATGTTGCTAAAAGACTTAGTGCATCCGATGATGAAGGTGGTTATAACATGTTTCCCGTAACTTCAATATTTGGATATCAGTATGAACTTCAATATTTAAGTTCGGGTGATTTTCAGGCATTAATTGAAGCTGTTGGTTGTATTAGTGGTCTGGAGGCGGGTAATTTTATTCCTTCAATATCATTGATGAACGGATTTCGTTTTAATAAAAGTGGTTGGGAAATTGGATTGGGCCCGATTTTTAGACTGGCAAAAACAGCCGAAGGATATTGGGATGAAGACGGAAAATGGAATTTAGCCGTAGATATGCCGGAAGGGGCAAGTTATGATCTTATATATGGTATTGATAACAGGGGCGATTATAAATTATCAACCAGTTTAATTATTGCTTTTGGTAAAACTTTCAGATCAGGCTATTTAAATGTACCTGTTAATATTTATTATGTACCTAAAAAGGATGGTAGTACAATAGGTTTGATTTTTGGATTTAATATTGCAAAAAAACAAAGGCGAAATGGAGATAAATTGTAAAGAATTACTCTCTTATTCATGAATAATTTAGGAGGTAAAGTATGAAAGAAAACAATTTAGCAAGATGCTTTCAAAAAATGGAGAAATAAAAAGCTCCCCATTGGGGAGCTTTTTATTATAAAATTATTGTTTCGTTTCTATTTGGGCCAACAGAAATTACTTTAATAGGAACATTTACTTCATTTTCAATGTATTTAAGGTATTCGATAAATTCTTTTGGTAATTTATCGAACGAATTAATTTTAGAAATATCTTCTTTCCAACCCTTAAATTCTTTAAATACGGGTTCTAATTGGTCATTAACTTCGTATGGTAAATAGTCAATTTTCGAACCGTTTAGTTTGTAGTGTGTACATACTTTAATAGTATCAAAGCCTGTTAAAACATCAGCTTTTGTAATAACAAGTTCAGTAATACCATTTAACATTACAGAATATTTTAAAGCAGGTAAATCTAACCATCCACAGCGTCTTGGCCTTCCGGTTGTTGCGCCAAACTCATGGCCTTGCTTGCGTAAAGTTTCTCCTTCGATATTTTCCAGTTCGGTAGGAAAAGGCCCGCTACCAACCCTGGTGCAATATGCTTTAAATATACCAATTACATTTCCAATTTTATTTGGAGCTACTCCTAATCCTGTACATGCACCGGCACAAGTTGTATTCGATGAGGTTACAAAAGGATACGAACCAAAATCAATATCAAGCAAAGTTCCTTGTGCACCTTCAGCTAAAATTAGTTTATCGTCTTTTAAATATTGATTTATTTCATGCTCACTTTCAATTAGTTTAAACGATTTAATAAGTTCTATTCCTTTAAACCAGTTGTTTTCATAATCTTCAAGATTATAATCGAAATTATATTGCTTTAATATATCCTTATGTTTGTTTGTAAGGAAGTTGTATTTTTCTTCGAATCCGGGATTAATAATATCACCAATACGTAAACCATTTCTTCCGGTTTTATCCATATAAGTCGGGCCAATTCCTTTTAAGGTAGAACCAATTTTAGTTTTTCCTTTAGCAGCTTCCGATGCAGCATCAAGTATTCTATGTGATGGTAAAATAAGGTGTGCTCTTTTCGAAATAAACAGATTCTTTTTAATATCAATATTCATTTCTAAAAGCTCTTCTATTTCTTCCATAAATATTACAGGATCGATTACAACACCATTTCCGATAATATTTATAGTGTCAGCCCTGAAAACTCCTGAAGGTATAGTGTGTAGCACATGCTTAATGTCATTGAATTCCAGCGTGTGCCCTGCATTTGGACCGCCCTGAAAACGTGCAATTACATTATATTTTGAAGCTAATACATCAACAATTTTTCCTTTACCTTCGTCTCCCCACTGAAGACCTAATAATACATCTAATTTCATATATCAATTTTGAGTTTGTACAAGTTGCAACGAAAGTATAAAAATAAAAAAATCTCTGTGTTTAGCACGGAGATTCCCAAATGTTTTATAAACTATTTATTAACTTTCTTGTTTTTGTTTTTTTGCTACACACTTGTTACAAGTACCGTAAAAATATAATGAATGATAACTTATAGTGAAGTTTAACATTTCCGATGCAGTTTCTTGAATTTCGTATATACGTGGATCGCAAAATTCTAATACCTTACCACATTCCTGACAAATTAAATGATCGTGTTGTTTACAATTATATGCTTTTTCAAATTGAGCAATGTTTTGTCCAAATTGATGTTTTATTACAAGGTTACTTTCTAATAATAATTCTATAGTGTTATATAAGGTTGCACGACTGACTCTGTAATTTTTATTTTTCATGGAAATATAGAGTGATTCAATATCAAAATGATTATCACGTGAATATATTTCATCTAATATTGCGTAACGTTCAGGGGTTTTTCTATGTCCTCGTTTTGCTAAATATTCTGTAAGTATTTTTTTTACAGTTTCTTTAGTTTCATTACAAATCATAAACATTCGTTTAAATGAATGTTAAAAGTATAATTTTTTTTCGTTATTTAGAATTAATTTAAAGAAAAATTAATTTGCAATATCCTCCTTACGTTTTACTAAGTTAACTCCTTTTACTTTACTAATATTTAAGATAAGATTATTTAGGGTTTTAACATTATGAACATATAGTTCAATTTCACCTTCAAATATACCATCATGAGTTTCAATAAAAATCTTTCTGATATTTACACTTAATTCTTCGGATATAATAGAAGTAATATCGGAAGTAATACCAAGTCTGTCGATACCATTTAAAGAGAGTTTTACTAAAAACGATATAAATTTTTGAGAAGTCCATTTCGCCACAACAATAAAATTTCCTTCGCTCGACATTAAACGAATGGCTGTTGGGCATTTAGCTTTATGTATGATTATGAAATTATCTTTTGGATTTTTATATCCAACTACTTCATCACCGGGAATAGGATTGCAACATTTAGCTATTTCGTATTTAACAGTATCCTCCTGATCAGAGTTGTCTCTGATAATAACAGGATTCGTATAATTGAATTTATCTTGTTGCTTTTCAGTAGTATTGTTCTTTTTGTCTTTACTTGACGAGCTGGATTTTGAAAATTGCAAACCCCAGTAACGAATAATTTTATTTTTTGTATTCTTTTTTAAGATTTTTTTAAGATTATCTAATTTTATTAGTCCGCTACCAATTTTGCTATAAAATTCATCTTTACTATATACTTCGAATTCAGGTAAAATTTTTCTAAACACTTTTGAACTTGGGTGGATATTTAGTTCTTTTAGTTTTTTCTCAATAATTTTCTTGCCTTTTTTTATACGGTCTTTAGTTTCGGCTTTTATTGCATCTGTTATACTTGTTTTAGCTTTTACTGTTTTAACATAGTTTAACCATTCTGTTTGAATTTTTTGCTTGTTTGATGTAATTATTTCAACTTGATCGCCACTTCTTAATATATGATTTAAGGAAACTAATTTGTGATTAACTTTTGCGCCAATAGCTTTATTTCCAATTTCACTATGTATTTCGTATGCAAAATCTAGTGTGGTAGAATGTTTTGGGAGAGTTTTTAAATCGCCTTTTGGTGTAAAAACCATTATTTCTGCGGCAAATAAATTCATTTTAAATTCATCGAGAAATTCAAGTGCATTAGAGTTTGGGTTTTCGAGCATCTCGCGAATTTTCCTAATCCATTTATCAAGTTCTCCTTCGTTCGATTTTTCTCCTTTATATTTCCAATGAGCTGCAAAGCCACGTTCTGCAATTTCATTCATTCGTTCAGAACGTATTTGAATCTCAACCCATTTTCCATTCGGGCCCATAACAGTTAAATGTAGAGCTTCATATCCGTTGGCTTTTGGAGAGCTTATCCAGTCTCTTATCCTGTCGGGTTTTGGAGTATAAATATCGGTAATAATGGAATATATTTGCCAACACTGAGCTTTTTCTGTTTCGTTATTTATTGATTTAAATACTATTCGAATAGCCATTAAATCGTAAATTTCTTCGAAAGGAACACTTTTAGTCTGCATTTTATTCCATATCGAATATATTGATTTAGGCCGGCCACTTATATCAAAATCAAATTTGCTTTTTTCTAGTTTCTCAATTATTGGTAACGAAAAACGGTTAATTTCCTGTTGACGTTTTTTTTCGTTATCCTTTATCTTTAAAGCGGTTTCGTTATAAGGTTTTGGATGGCGATATTTTAGACTTAAATCTTCAAGTTCTGTTTTAATAGAATATAGTCCGAGACGATGAGCCAAAGGAGCATATAAATAGGTTGTTTCGCCGGCTATTTTTAATTGCTTATTAGGTGGCATAGAATCTAAAGTTCGCATGTTATGCAGCCTGTCAGCAAGTTTTATTAAAATAACCCTAACATCATCGGAAAGGGTTAATAGCATTTTTCTGAAATTTTCAGCTTGTAATGAAGACTGATTATCAAAAACCCCTGAGATTTTTGTTAAGCCATCAATTATTGATGCAATTTTATTCCCAAAAAAATGATCAATATCTTCCAGGGTATATTCTGTATCTTCAACAACATCGTGAAGCAACGCACATGTAATAGATTTTGCTCCTAAACCAATTTCTGATGTAACAATTTTTGCAACAGCAACAGGATGAAGAATATATGGTTCTCCGGATTTTCTTTTTATCCCCTTGTGTGATTCTTTTGCTAAATCAAAAGCTTTACGAATAAGCTTTATATCTTTAACTTTAACATGCTTTGAGCAGCTTTCTATAAGATCATTATAAAGTTCTTCTGCATAAGCATCTTCATCAATAATATTTACATGTGATGGTGAATTATTTTTGTTCATATTTTTGCTCATGAAAAAATGAACTGCAAATTTAATTAAAAAAGCCTAAAAAGGATTAATATTTATGATATTACGGATAGAAAATCGTAACGTTTCCTCTTTTTTCAATGATTTCGTTTCCCGGAGTTTTAATTTTTATATAATAAATATAAGTTGCTGTTGGTGCAGGATTTCCGTTGTTTTGTTTGCCGTTCCAGCCTTTTTCAAAATTTCTTGTTTCGTAAACAATATTACCCCAACGATTATAAATCTTCATCTCAAAATAATTGGGGATAAAGGTGAATTTTGCATTAAAAATATCGTTTATTCCGTCATCGTTAGGTGTAAATGCTTCAGGGATATAAATTTCAGGCTCTAAATAAATACAAGCAGTATTTGATTGACTATAGTCATTTGCAGAAGCTCCTTCTTCTGTTGCTCGAACAAAATAACAAAACCGGCTATAGTCTTTAAATGATTCAATATTGTCCTGAAAATTATTAAAATTGTCAAAAGAGCCTCTTAACTCTGAATCCATATTACTTACTATTCTATATATTTCATAATTTGCAGAAACTAAATCTTGTTCTTTAAGAAGATTCCAGTTTAAAGTATTTGTAAATTCATCATTATCAACTTGCAGGACAATGTTGTTAATTGTTTCTATATCGGTTTGAGTTGTTTCGTTACCACAGTTGTTAACTGAAATTAATTTATAGTAACTTATTTTGCTGTCGGGTTCTGAATTAAAATCTGTAGTATTTATTCCAAAATTGTTTGTAGTAATTGTTTCCAGTGTATCATAATATCCATTGTAAGAATCTGATTTAAGAACTTTATAAGTATTTAGTTCTGTATTAGGAGCAACTTCAAATTTTAACTTAGTATTTTTTCCATCTGCGGAAGCCGAAATAGAGTTAATATAATCGGGACTTTCCGGCATTTTAGTGTATAAGTTTACCGGATTTGAATTACTTGTTGAATCCTGTCCTTCCCAAGAGGTTTCTATATAAATAGTATAGTCGATATTTTCTATGATATCAGGAATTGAATATTCCATAGGGAGGCTTGATGCTGGGATCGAAATTTCACTTTGATTTACGTGAATAATAAATTCCTCCGGAGTCCATTCATTAGCAGGGAAGTTTTCTATTACCAAGTCTGTCCATTTTAGGTTTATTTCTTGTGCACACGAATCATAACTTGATGTTAAATATATTGTTGAAACAAAATCTGAGGTAAAGGTCTCGGTTGCGTTAAAATTTTTAATTCTATACAAACGTGGTTTTTCATGAGCTTTAGCTGTTGAGTCAATGTATGATCCAGTAGTGTTAGGGTTATATATTGCATATATATTAGCTACCCCTGAAGTAATAGCACTATCACGTCTTATATGAAGGCCTCCATCACCTTCATAATACCAGCTTATTCTAACATGCCCCAGCTCGTTAATTACACTTACATTTGTAATAATAGGCTTTTGGCCTTGAGCAGATAAACTTACAAGGAGCGTTAAAACGAAAAGTAAGGTTTGGATAGTTTTAGTTTTCATCTTTCAATAACGATTAATACTTAATTTCTATTGCTAAGTCAATTATAAAGTGCTATGTCACTAATATTCACCTGCAATAGTTTTAATTAAAGTGTCTTCGTGTAAATATTTTCCAGCTATTGATTTTATTTCTTCAGGTGTTATATTTCTTATCGTATTAATGGTTTTATTATAAAAATCAATATTTAAATCTAAGTCGATTAAAGATCTTATGTTCGATGAAATTTCAAAAGGGCCATCGAAAGAACGTAATAAATCTCCCAACATATAATTTTTTACAAGCTGCAATTCATCTAATGTTACATATTCAGTTCTTAACTTTTTAACTTCAAATAAAATATCATTTATTGCATTCTTGGTAATGTTTGATTTAACTTCTGATAAAATTACAAAATAACAAGCGTTTTTTAATGAAACTAAAACGGAATTTATTCCATAAGTATATCCTTTTTCTTCACGGATTGTTTTCATTAATTTCGATCCAAAGAAACCTCCTAAAAGTGTATTTACAACATTTAGTTTAAGATAATCGGGATGATTTTTATTAATAACTATTTTTCCTAATCTTATGGCAGATTGCGTTACATCTTTTTTTACAATTACAGATTCGTATTTAGGATTTGCCGTAATCTCATAATTACTAATGAGTTTTCTTTCCCTGATTTCCCAATTTTTATTTCCAATAAATTGATTAACTAATTTTAAATCAGAGTCATCAACTTTGCCTGATATAATTATTTTACAATTATTAGGGTGATAATAATCCTTATGAAATTGAATTACATCATTTCTATCTACTTTATTGTAATCATCAATCTTGGTTTTTTTTCCATAAGGATGGTTTTTTCCGAAAAGTTGTTCGTTAAATTCTCTGCGTGCAATATTCGATACTTTTTCTAATTCAATTTGAAATTGTTGTCTTCTTTTATTTAAAAAAGTATTTAGCTCATGTTCAGGAAAGGTTGGGTGCTTAACAATATCGTTAAGAATTTTAATTGTTTCAGGAAGATGTTTTCTTAAAGTATATAAGCTTACGTCACCAAAATCTTTAGTAGGATTTGTGTGAATAAAAGCACCAAAAAAATCAAGTTTCTCGGCAATTTGCTGTGACGATAAGTTGTTTGTTCCTTCAATTAACATTTCATTTGCCAGGCTTGCAATTAATGGTTTATTCTGAAACCGGGTTCCTGCATTAAATATTATGTCGATTTTTATAATATCCTGAGTGCCTGATTTAATAACAAATGTTTCAATTCCATTATCAAGAATTATTTTTTCGGGAATTGGAATATCGATTTTTTCAATAACTTTAAAATCAGGTGTATTTTTTCTGTTTATAATCATTGTATTATTTTTTTGCAAGGTAGTAAAGTGTAGATGAATTTTTTTTATCAAACATTTTTCCTGCAACAGATTTTATTTCATCAATAGTAACACTTCTGTATTTTTCTACTTCTTGATTTATTTTATTTGCATCTCCCAGCAGTTCGAAGTACGCTAAATCCATTGCTTTGTTCAATGCACTTATTTGTCCGAATTGATAAACTGATTCAAATTTATTTTTTACTTTTTCAATTTCGTTATTCTCAATAGGTGCAGAAATAATTTTATTTAGTTCATTATCAATAGCATCTTCGGCATCTTCCATTTTTACACCATTAATAAGTTTACCTGAAATAATAAAAAGGCCTTCGTCAATATCGCCTGATATATATGCATTAATATCGCTGAAAAGTTTCTTTCCTTTTACCAGACTTTGATATAGTCGTGATGATTTTCCATT
>DAOWGM010000067.1 GCA_030637515.1 Bacteroidales bacterium | reverse complement strand
GTGACTATTGCAACAGGGTTCCACCTCTTCCCATTCCGAACAGAGAAGTTAAGCCTGTTAGCGCCGATGGTACTGCAATTGTGGGAGAGTAGGTCGTCGCCGACTTTTTTAAAGCCTCAATCTTTTTGATTGAGGCTTTTTATTTTAACAGAAATATTCTGGGATTAAAAAACTATATACTTCATGAAATTTTGCTGCAAAAATAGTTAACTCAAAACTTTTGTAACAAAATGCTCTACATCACGTAAATTTATTGTTAATTAAAACATTGTATTTTGAAAGAATTTTCTAAAATTCTAAAAACTACGGTATTATTAGTGCTTGTTATAGTAAGTTTTAATACCTGTAAAGAAAAAGAAAAGAAATCTTTTGTTAATCTATCTTCTATTGAAAAAATAAAAAAGAGAGGTAAGTTAATTGCTGTAATGGATTTTAACTCTACCAATTATTTTATTTATAGAGGTGAACCAATGGGTTATCAATATGAATTATTGCAACTTCTTGCAAAGGAGTTGGATGTTAAATTAGAAGTAAAGGTTGAAAATGATATTGATGAGAATTTCAATATGCTAAGTAAGGGCGAGTGCGATATAATCGCAATTAATCTTACAATAACTAAAGATAGAGCTAATAAAATAAATTTTACACATCCGCATAGCCAAACACATCAGGTATTGGTTCAAAGAAAACCAGATAATTGGAAAAAACTTTCTAAGGATGCAATTGATGCAAGTTTATTGAGAAATCAATTAGATTTGGCAGGTAAAGTGATATTTGTGCAAAAAGGAACTTCCTACGCACAAAGAATGAAAAATTTGTCGGATGAAATTGGAGATAGTATAAATCTTATAGAAAAAGCCGATAAAGAGGTTGAGGAATTAATTGAGATGGTTGCAAATGGTGAAATTGAGTACACAGTAGCGGATGAAAATGTGGCTCTTGTTAATCAAATTTATTATCCAATTCTGGATATTAAAACTGCCGTTAGTTTTCCACAAAATTTGGCATGGGGACTAAAAAAAGGAGATAATTTATTAAAAAACGAAATTGATAACTGGTTAAAAGAATTCAAAGGTTCGACACAATATGCGTTAATCTACAACAAGTATTTTAGAAATCCACGTTCTGTAAGAATTATTGAAAGTGATTATTATGCTATAGCTAGTGGGAAAGTATCTAAGTATGACGATTATATTAAACAATATAGTGAAACTATTGATTGGGATTGGAGATTATTAGCATCATTAATATATCAGGAATCAAGATTTAAATCTAATGCACAATCCTGGGCAGGGGCGTTTGGTTTAATGCAATTAATGCCAACAACAGCTCGTCGATTTGGGGTAAATAAAAATTCTTCTCCGGAAAAACAAATAAAAGCAGGAGTTGATTTTATTAAATGGCTTGATAAACGATTTGAAAAACGGGGAATAACAGATGAAGAGGAAAAGCTTAAATTTATTTTGGCTTCATATAATGTTGGTTTGGGACATATACTTGATGCTCGACGGTTGGCTGAAAAAAATGGAATGAATCCTGATGTGTGGGAAAATAATGTTGATGAATATATTCTGAAAAAATCAAATCCAAAGTATTATAAAGATCCTGTAGTAAAATATGGCTATTGTCGTGGGTCAGAAACGTATAATTATGTTTATCAGATACTTGATAGGTACGAGCATTATAAAAATATTATACCTGAAACTTAGAGTTGGTTTTAATTATCTCAAGGAATTCTGATAGAATCATTGCAGTAGCTCCCCAAATAGTTAAATTTTGTGGATTATAAACAGGAGCTGAAAATGATAGATCTCCATAATTAAATTCTTTGGTTGTACAATTCTCCGGATTTAGTAAATCTTTAAGCGTAATTTCAATTATTTCTTTTACTTCATTGGGATCTGCTTTAAATTCAGGTGTAGACTGATAATACCCAATTGCAGGGAAAACTAAAAAATTACTAATTGGAATGTGAAGTGGTGTTAATTGACCGTATATCTTAACATTATTTGGATTAATACCAATTTCTTCCTGACTTTCTCGTAAAGCTGTTTGAATAATATCAGAATCCTCTTTTTCAGTTTTGCCTCCCGGGAAAGATATCTGACCACTATGCGGACCATTATATTCAGTTCTGCGAATAAAAGCTACATTTAATTCCCCATTTTTTGGATAAAGAAGAATAAGAACTCCTGCTTTTCTGCTTTTTTCTTTTGATTTAATATGATGACGTACTCCAGGAGCCATTTTTACATGAGCTTTTTCTCCTGGAAGATCTTTTTTTAACTCATCTTTTAAAATCTTGAGAAAATCAGTAAACATCAATTTTACTTTCTGAAATTTTTAATGAAATCTTCAACTTCAGGAATACCTCCTTGATAAATTAAGTAGCCATTATATGGCTCTCGCTTTGTGATTTCATCATTAATTGGTGTAAGCATTATTTTTCTGACTTCTTCAGGATCTTCTGTTTGACCTAATGCCCATCCTAATTTTATAAAAGCAACTTCAGGTAGCATATTTCCTGCAGGTATAATTCCTTTTGCCATCATATCTCTCCCTGTATCGTACACAAACATGTGAACAAAACCCCACAGTGTTTGCAGTGTCATATACATCACTACACCTTTCTTATTTGCTCTTTCAATTGCCGGATATAATTCTTTGTTAACGTGACCTAAACCAGTTCCAACTATTATAATTCCTTTGTAACCATTATCTACCAACGCATCTATGGTGTCAGGCTTCATTCCTGGATAATAATATAGCATGGTAACTTTATCAGAGAAATACGGAAGTATATCCACATTTCTATCTTTTCGTCTTTGTTTATAATCTTTTTTTATTGGAGTAATTTTATCTCTACTAACGGTGGCTAATGGTGTATCTCCAATTGTACGAAACGTCGATCTATAGGATGAATGCATTTTACGAACACGTGTACCTTTATGCAATAATCCATAATCGTCAGATGTAGGTCCAAACATACAAACCATTACTTCTGCAATATCTGAGTGACCCGCAGTTTTCATTGCGTGCATTAAGTTTAATGCTGCATCAGAACTAGGTCGGTCAGAAGAACGCTGCGAACCTACTAAAACAATTGGAATAGGTGAGTTTTGTACCATAAATGTTAAGGCGGCACCTGTATGATGTAAAGTATCAGTCCCGTGTCCAATAACAATACCATCGACACCATTCTTTATTTCTTCACCAATAGCTTTTGCAAGTGATATATATTGCTTAGGGCCCATATTTTCACTGAAAACCGCGAATACTTTTTCTGTTGTAAGGTTACAGATGTCAGCAAGTTCTGGTACAGCACCATATAATTCACCAGGCGAAAAAGCAGGTATTACAGCTCCTGTTCTATAATCCAATCTGGATGCAATAGTTCCTCCTGTACCAAATAGTTTTACACTTGGTAATCCTGGAGTTGTTGGGAATTCTTTTTCTGGAATTTTGTAATTGGCTTTTTTATAACCGGTTTCTTTCATTTCTTCAATAGTGCCAATATCAATTCCTATGTTATAACCAGTAACAATTTTTAATACAATATGAATATCATCATCATTTTCGGCACGAGGAAGGACAGTGCCTTCAAAATTACCTCTTGTAGTTTGGATTGACGCCTGACCCCAAACCCTAACATTATATTTTTTTAGAACTTCTAATGCTTTGCCTTTATATCCTTGAAATATATCTTCACTCATTTTTTTTGAATTTGAATGTTTACACTGAAATTAATTTTATTCTATTGCTTTTGATAATTCATTTGGAGCAATATTTCCGATTGCAGTTTTTTGCAATTCGCCCATAATCCAATGTTTTGCTACATGATCATTTTTTGAGATTTTAATTTCTTTAAACTTTTGTTTTAAGAAAGCTATATTAGATAGAATTTCTTCTTTTGGAACAGTTTTAAAATTGATGCTAGTAAGGATTGAATCAAAATCCATTTTTGGATATTGATAAACAATTGGTAGCATGCTTTTACTAAGCTGAATTTCTAACTTTTTGTCTTTTAAGAATTTAAACAAATCGAAAATTCTGGAATAATCAAAGTGATCGGATAAACTATAATGACCCTCAACAAATTTTAATTTATGGCCAATAAAGGTTCCAATAAATTTTGGATCAAGTTTAAGATCTTTGATAATTTTCTCAATTAAGGGGTAAAGATTGTTTCTGAAAATATATATGTATGTATCTTCTGGAATTTTCCATTTTTTAAGTTGATTATACCTATCAACTACTTCTGATGGTAAATTTTCACTAAGACCATCAATATAACTATTTTCCAAAGGAATTGGAGCTGAATCCGTATCAGGATACATCCTGTCAGCACCAGGAAGAACTCTTTCAAAAATAGTTGTTCCATCAAGGAATGATTTACGAGTTTCTTGAGGAACTCCTTCAAATGCCATTTGGCATCTTTCTTCAATAGTTTCTAATGCTGTTGGGATATCTTCATCTGGTGCCCAGAAAATAATTTGAGCATCATTCTCATTAGCTTTTAAAAGCTCTCTTATTTTATTGAAATTTTCGTCTATAACTTTCGGTTCTAACTCTTCAGAGTGAATCATGTTTGGTTTTTCTAAACAAGCTATAACTTTTAGTCGATCGGAAATTTCATTGGCAAATATTTTTCCAGGTTGAGTGAAATGTGATAAAATACCTTTGAAATTTGGCAGATTAACTGCAATTATTCTGTATTTATCGATTAAGCCATCAGTAACTGGTTCATATTTTAAATCAAAATCACGATAATCAATTTCCTGATGTTGGATCGTCCATTTTTTTGTATCCTTAATTCTTTCATTTAATTTACTGCGAACATTTAATAATGCCCATTGACGAAATGCTTCAATATGCGATAATTCAGGAATCATTTTATTGTAAGAAACACCTTTTATTTCAACACGTGTACCACCTTTACAACTAACATTTACATCTTCACGTCCAGCACCGCTTCCTACTCGCACTCTATCTGTACTTCTGTTTAAGAATCTGATGTATTCTGCAGCTTCTTTTAATTCATCTGGAGTATACATTTCGGGGTAAGTAACTGTTTCAATGAGTGGCATTCCCAGACGATCTGTTTTATAAACCCTTTTATGACCAATATCTGAAATTTCGCGGCAGGAATCTTCTTCAATACTCAATTGAATTAATCTAACTTTCTTATTTTTTAATGGGATTTCTCCTTCAACGCCTAAAATTGCTGTACGCTGAAATCCTGTTGGGATACTTCCATCCAGATATTGCTTTCTGGTTATATGAACTTCGCCAACAATATTTAATTTACATAACAGTGAAATCTCTAAAGCATACTCCAAGGCTTCTCTATCAATTTTAAATGGCGGTGTATCGTCAATTTCGTAAGTACAAGCTGTTTTGTTATTTAATCTATATGTAATTTCTTTTCTGGTTTTGTATTCCATAAGTGCAGTTCCATCATATTCACCTAACTCGCTTAAAGTTGGTCGCATATGACGAATTACTTCTGCATTAAAATCATTATGATCATGGAATATTCCCGCTGGACAATGGCAAAATAATTTCTCTTTTGTTTTTAATTGTTGATGAACCTCTAAACCAGACATGAATCCAATGCGTTCATAATCAGTTTTTTTAGCTTTCTTTCTTGAAATATATCCAATCTCCTTTCGGGTTTGTTCATAATTCTTTTTAGGATTGAATTTATTAGTTTCAGGGGATGTATTTTTTTTCATAATAAATGATAAATTTTTAGAATACTTAAGCAAATATTTCTGCTTAGAAAGACCGTTAAATTAGTAAAAAAAAAGTGAGATAAGAAATCTAAACTTTAAACAGTTTAAAAACAATTAAGTGCCAATTTTCAACCAATAAAAGTGATTGAAAATTAATTGAATCGGATTGTTTTCTCAGGGCTTAATCGGGAAATAATATATGATGGAACTACAAGCATTATAATAGTAATTATAAGTGTTCCGGAATTTAAAGCAAGAATATGCCATATTTTTAAATTGATCGGAACTGCATCGAGATAATATGAAGAAGCATCAAGTTTGAAAATCTGAAATTTAGCTTGAATTCCACATATTAGCAATCCAATTACGTTACCCCAAAGTAAGCCTTTCGAAATTAACAAGCCTGATTGATACAAGAATATTTTTCTAATCGACCAATTCTTTGTTCCTATAGCTTTTAAAATACCAATCATATTAGTGCGTTCCAGAATGAGAATAAGTAAACCTGAAACCATGTTAAATCCAGAAACAGAGATCATTAATATTAAAATTATCCATACATTCATATCAGTAAGATTAAGCCAATCAAACATTTGTGGATATTTTTGCTTAATGCTTAAAACTTTAAGTTTTGTTCCGTCGGGATTAAAATGAAAACCTACAATATCTCTTACATCTTCGGTCATTTTATCTATCTGAGAAAAATTGTCAATCAAAACTTCAAAGCCACTTATTTGGTCAGAGGTCCATGAATTTAATTTCTGAATATGTTTTATATCAATTAGAGCAAATTTCTCGTCAAATTCTTTAAGACTTGTTTCATAAATCCCTGTAATAGTAAAAGAACGCATTCGTGCAGGTTCCTGAATAAAGTAAGCAATAATTTTATCGCCTGTTCTTAATTTAAGGAGTGTTGCAATATGTTTTGAAATGATAATACTGTTAGTTTTCACCGAATCGTTAACAACGAAGGTTTCTCCTTCAACCATATTCTGATTAAAGAACGACCAGTCGAAATCATTTCCAATACCTTTTAAAACAATGGCTTGAATGTCTGTATCAGTTTTAATAATTCCTGCTTTAATTGCAAATTCCTGAATTTGTTTAATTCCGGCAAGATTATTTACATCGCTATAAAAACTTTGTTGTTTGCTAATTGGTTCAGTCTCAAATGAAATATTTGTATCGTAGTTTAATATCTGAATATGCGAGCCAAAACCAATAACTTTATTACTAATTTCTGATTTGAAACCAGTTACAATTGCAACAGAAAGGATCATTACAGCAAGTCCAAGCGCTATTCCAATAACAGCAATCGTAACAATTGACTGTGAAATGCCTTTTTTTGAATTTTTATCAGAAAATATCCGTCTGGCAATAAATAATTCAGTATTCAAGTTCGCTTATTTTAAAGATTTCCACAAATGTAGTAAAAATTAAAACACTGTATTGTTAGAAAAATAGCTTGAGTAAATGATTAAATATAAAAGAACTATTCTATGTTTGTAAAGAAAATTATTAATTTAGGCTTTTCAATACACTGATTATAATGAAGTATTTATATAACCTGTTATTTTTGATCATATTAGTCTTTAGTAGTTGTATTAGCCAATCTTCTGAGCCAGAGGCATCTTTAATTAAAACAGGAGCTGATCAGATTGAGAGGTACCTTCCTATAATTAAAAATAAAAAAGTAGCGATTGTTGCAAATCATACATCTTTAATTGGAGACAAACATCTTGTTGATACTTTGTTATCGAGAGGGATTGAGATGGTTAGAATAATGAAAGTATTTGTTCCGGAACATGGTTTTAGAGGTGATTTTGATGCTGGTGAAGTAGTTTCAGATGAAATTGATTCAATTACTGGATTGCCAATTGTTTCTTTATATGGGAGTCATAAAAAGCCATTACCTGAAGATCTTACCGATTTGGATTTAGTGATTTTTGATATTCAAGATGTAGGAGTTAGATTTTACACTTATATATCTACCTTACATTATGTAATGGAAGCTTGTGCAGAACATAATATCCCTTTACTTCTATTAGATCGTCCCAATCCAAATTCAGGGTATGTTGATGGTCCTGTTTTAGAAAAAGAAAATACTTCTTTTATAGGTATGCACCCAATTCCAATTGTGTATGGATTAACTATTGGGGAATTTGCTAATATGATTAATGGTGAAGGTTGGTTGAAAAATGGAGTAAAATGTGATTTGAATATTATACCATGTCAGAATTATTACCATGGGAAATCGTTTTCTTTGCCAGTTAAACCTTCTCCTAATTTGCCAAATGATCACTCTGTTAAGCTTTATCCATCATTGTGTTTATTTGAAGGAACTGCTATTAGTGAAGGTCGAGGGACATTAACACCATTCGAATTGTATGGACATCCAGAACTAAATGGAGATTTTAGTTTTATTCCTAAAAGTATACCTGGAATGACAAAATATCCCAGATATAATAATATTGAATGCTATGGTGAAGATTTACGAGATTTTGTCCCAGAAGAAGGTTGGAATAAATTACATTTAAATTGGTTAATAGATTCTTATAATAAATTTCCGAATCAGGAAGAATTTTTCACTTCCTTTTTCAAGAAATTGGCAGGTACTGACTTGTTGCAGAAACAAATAGAATCGGGTTTAAGTGACGAAGAAATAAGAAAAAGTTGGCAGCCAGAATTAGTAGAATTTAAAGAGATTCGCAAAAAATATTTAATTTACCAGGATTTTGAATAAAAAAACCGAAGCAATTAGCTTCGGTTTTTTATTTATAGTATTCCGTCGTTTTTAGATTGTTCTTCCAGGATAAGCTTTTAAAGCAGCATCTAAAGTTTCCATAGCATTTGCTAAATCTTCTTTTTTAAGAACATAAGCAATACGCACTTCGTTTTTTCCAAGACCTGGAGTTGCATAAAACCCTGTAGCAGGAGCAACCATCACAGTTTGCTTTTTGTGTTCAAAATCAACTAAAATCCATTGAGCAAATTTATCAGCATCGTCAATTGGAAGTTTTACAACTGTGTAAAAAGCTCCTTTTGGCATTGGGCAATAAACACCATCCATCTTGTTTAAAGCATCAACCATAAAGTTTCTTCTATCGATATATTCATTGTAAACTTCTTCGAAATAATCGTTAGGTGTATTTAAAGCAGCTTCGCTTGCCCATTGTCCGAAAGAAGGAGGACACAAGCGAGCTTGAGCAAATTTCATTGCAGCATTAATTACATCTTTATTTTTTGTAATTAAAGCACCAATACGAACTCCACACATGCTGTAACGTTTAGAAACAGAGTCCATCAAAATAACATTATTCTCAATTCCTTTTAAATTCATTGCAGAAAAATGAGTATTTCCATCGTAACAGAACTCGCGATAAACCTCATCAGAATATAGATACAAATCGTACTTTTCAATTAAAGTTTTGAGTTGCTGCAATTCAGCTTCTGAATATAAATATCCTGTTGGATTATTCGGATTACAAATTACAATGCCTTTTGTCTTTGGAGTAATTAGTTTTTCAAATTCTTCGATTCCGGGTAAAGCAAAATCAGTCTCTATTGTTGATGTAATTGGTTTAACAACTACACCTGCAGAAACAGCAAAACCAATATAATTTGCATAAAATGGTTCAGGAATAATTACTTCATCACCTGGATTTAAAGTTGAAAGAAAAGCAAAAGTAATTGCTTCTGATCCACCGGTTGTAATTAACATTTCAGTATGATCAACATCAATTCCTACTCCTTTGTAATAGTCTGCTAATTTCTTTCTATATGATTCATTTCCAGCAGAATGACTGTATTCGATAACTTTCTCTGAAATGTTTTTTACAGCATCCAAAGCTACTTCTGGAGTGCGAATGTCTGGTTGGCCAATGTTAAGGTGATAAACTTTGTGACCTTTCTTTTTTGCTTCTTCAGCATATGGCACCAATTTTCGAATTGGCGATGCTGGCATTAAATTACCTTTTTCTGATATTTGTGGCATAACAGTATTTTTACTTATTTATTATTTTCAGCGACTGGTTTTGAAACAGCTCCTGTTAT
>DAOWGM010000150.1 GCA_030637515.1 Bacteroidales bacterium | reverse complement strand
AGCGCAAGTTATTATTTTATTCATTGGTATAAATGAATTCAATTTCTCCATCTTTTTTGTAAAAAATCTGTATTTTTTCATTAATCCCAATTCTGAATCGTTTTACTGTTTTCTTAGATTTATCTGTATAATAGAATATATTTTTTCTTTTATCATCAGCTCTTTTTACAGAATAATGTCCTCTATTTCTCTCGTTTACAATTGAAAGTGAAATATGAGCATTTCTAGTTGCATTGTGTAATTTGATTCCTGACTTTTTCTTAACATAGTCCGAAAATCTTTTTTTCATTGAATTTATACTAAATGACTCATCGAAACTTAAGGAGTTTGCAAAATCAATCAAGTGGTCAATTACTGGTTTTCCGTAATTTTTCTTTTCCAATTTTTCCTGTCTTTCCTCAATATAACTTTTAAAATTTGTCTTAATGAATGACAGGAATGATTTAATCAAATATACTGTTTGGTTATTTATCGGGTCTATTAAAGCTTGATTTTCATTATTAAAGATTTTAATCAGCTTGTTAAATACTGAATTGTCATGATTGTCCCAGTATAGGTGATATTTTCTCTCATAATCAAGTTTATCAAATGATGCAGTAGAAATATCAGATGGCGTGTGAGTTAAATAAATTACAAAAATCTCTGGTTTAAGTTTATTTTCAGAATAATAATTGTTCAATCCATCTAGTTCATCTTCAAGTTGGGAGTCATTCTTGATGATTGAGGAGTCAGTAATTTTATTCTCGATACAAATTGCGTAAAGTATCTCATTATCATTGCTGTCCGTTATTTCCAATACAATATCAATGTCTCGTCGCTTTTTTTTATTTTCATGTAAGATATTAACTGCTAGTTCTGGCAATACATTTATTGAATAACCTGAATAATTTGATAAATCTGTAATTCGACCGTTGAATTGTAACTTGTTTAAATAATCTGACTTAATTGTTAAAAATTCATTTAGAATTTCTTGAAGTAGTAGGCTTGAAAGTCCATGGTCTTCATTTGGATTAAGAAGATATGCTAAGAATGAACTTACATTGGGTTCGTTTATTGATCCATCATTCGAAGATAATATTCTAAATATATTCATATTTAAATTCGTTGTTAATTACTGATTTGGTTTTTAATTTGCGCTAACGGTTGGGCTATGAAAATGTAGGCGATTTCGAAGCACGATTTTTCAACTTACGATGAAGTTCAAACGGGCTACAGACCTTGATGCTACTACCAAACCGCCTATTTTTTATAGCCTTTGTTACCCACTGGCTGTTCTCTTCCTGCAGCATTGGCAAAGGCATACTTATTGACAAGTTTTGGCTAGTGCGGCTGGCTTGCAGCGACTTGGCAATGTGTATGACTTTCAGGGTGGGCATTATTCTAATAGTTTTTTTATCCTTGCTTTGATGTTCTCATATGTTGAACTCAATCTGTTCTTTGCTAAGTCTGTCAACAATGCAGTATGAGACAAAGCATCTCTAATTGGTTTATACTCTTTAGCATCCCTTGAAAGCCCAGCACTTCTTATTGGGTCAACTTTATCAGTCAAATTAGCTAATCCATCCATTGAAAGATATGATAAATCATCATTATTCTGCCTCAATTTAATACTCAGATTTGCCTTTCCTTTATTTCTTATCTCTGCATCTTTCCATTTCTTAATTTCCTCCTCGGCTTCTTTTGAAAAAACAATAGGTTTGTCATTAATATATCTTCGTAGTAGGTTTTCTGAAACAAAACATTCGCTATAAGAAGTAAAATTAAATTGAGCATCATTGCTAAGTTTGTTTATCCAATCTTCCACTTTATTTCGATTAGGTGATGTTTTCGGAGGGATAAACTCATCAGAAATTGTATCAAATAATTCTTTAGACTTTCTCTCTTTTTTTGTAATTCTTTTGTTTTCAGAGTCTCCCTCTTGTCTTAATTCAACACGCCATTTATCCCAGTCGTCAATAATCATTCTTACAATTGAACCAATATTTTGGATTAATTTAATAAACAAGGGGTCGTCTGAAACGACACCTTCTCTACTACTTGTGAACCTATCAATTTCATCATCCAAACTGTTAAAATGAATTTGGCCATACAAATAGCTTTCAGGAACTCTGGCAGATGGAATACGTTTCAAAATGTCCTTTTCTCTAAGTCTCCCATTTACAAAAAGGTCAATCCCAATCTTTTCATCAGTTTGTCTAATTTTAAGATTTGCAGGTTTTATAACAGAAGCAATAAATCCTTCTATTTGCAAAGCAGATTTATATCTTATAGTTCTTACTAATTCAGGACTTGGAGCAAGTTTTTCATTTAGGTACGGGTCATTGATTTCATTAATTCTCCATAGAAACTGCGTACTGTTAGCCAAGTCAGACATTTCATCAAGAGTAATAGGCTTATCATTTAGTATGATGTTAAAAGAACTATCAAGTAAGGAAAATCGAAAATATAATGCTATTAGCTTTCGTAAATACTCAACTCTATTTTTAATACCATCATTAATATTCTCAAAATATATTATTGTTCCTTTTGTATGATTTTCCTGAAGTTTTTTAAATAAGTCCAATTGCAAGGATTCTAATTTATAATCCTTTGGCATTAAATCATCATCAATTGCTTTTGTCAATTCAGAATTATCAATGGTACCACCAGTATAATCAGTATTTCCTTTTTTCGTTGAAATTGATATTGTTTCAGCACAAGATAACAATGCTAATTTACCAATACCTTTCCTGCCTATAAATGGACGGCCGCTTTTTGTTTTTGAATCCCCTTCTTTTCTCTTTGAATACCCGATTTTTAAAAATTTAGTTTGGAAATCATTCTCATTCATTCCATCCCCATCATCTTTAATAATCAAAGTGTTTTTTTCTCTATCAATGTAAATCCAAACATTTTTTGCATCTGCATCCCATGAGTTGGAAATGGCTTCCCCCAAAACGGTAATGAAATTTCGATAAAGATTTCGTCCCAAATGATTTAAGATGCTCAAAGAAATATTAAAGGTATAGTCTTTCATGATTCTTTTGTTTTTTCAAGGTGAACCAAAATGCTTTTGCCTATTATTTCACCCAGCTTTGGAGGCACTGCATTGCCTATGTGTTTTGCAATACTTCCTGTTTTTAGGTTTTCAAGTTTATCGACAAACTGATAGTGTTCTGGAAAACTCTGTAATATTGCAGCCTCTCTCAATGACAATGCCCTATTTTGTTCGGGATGACCGAATCTTCCATTTCCAATTCCATTGCAAAAAGTTGTCATAGTGGGAGAAGGTTCGTTCCATCTCATGCGCCCGTATACACTACCGTAACTTTTTCCGCTGTCTGATAGATGACATGCTAATTTCAATTCGTCGTCCCAATCTGTTTTCCAACTCCCACCAGGTTTTGATTGCTTTATTCTCCGTATATTTAGGTCAGATAGTTTTGCAGCTTTATGGATAAAATCAGTTACTGAATGTTCACCATCAACTAATTCCTCAAGATGTCCAATTGCTTCTTGTACAGTTTTATAATTTTCAGGATTATGGGTTGGAGGTATCAGTTTGATTTCTCCATATTTTGAAGCCAAAAGAACTAAACGCTTTCGTTTTTGTGGAATGCCATAATCGGGAGAATAAACTATCTTATACCAAACATGATAACCATTTATTTTAAGTTTTTCAACAAAATCATTAAATACGGGAGCAGATTTAAAGGTTAGTAGTGTTGGTACATTTTCCATTGTTACAATATCCGGTTTAGTTTCTTCTATTAGCCGAGAGAACTCATATAGCAACTGCCATCTATTGTCATTTTGTTTGTCATCTTTATAAGTATAAGATGAAAATGGTTGACACGGAGCACACCCTGCAAGTAACCTAATATCATTATCTCCATATATTTTATTTAAAAAAGAACTACTTATAGACTCAATGCTTTCATTTATAAATTCAGCATTGCAGTTATTAGAATAAGCATATTCGCAAGTTTTATCTATATCAATGCCTGCTTTTACATTAATGCCTGCTTCCCTAAGGCCATATGAAAGCCCCCCGATTCCACAGAAAAGGTCAATGGCAGATATATTAATTTTTGCATCCATTCTTCCTAAAGTCAATTTAAAACGCTTTAAATTTATCGCCCATAAAATGTTTCAGGTTCCATTTTTTTGTGGTGTCTAAAGCACGTTCAAGCACAATCAATTTTTGGTCTGTATTGGTTTTGAAATACTCCACGGTTTCATCTGCGATAATTACGTCGAGACAGATTAAAGTTTCCTTGTTACCGTCTGTGGCAAACAGAATTTCGTTTTTCTTAAATTCTTCTTGTTTGGTTAAGGTATAATTGAGTTTGAAACCGTTTTTGATTAAAATTTCAGTAATCAATTCATCACGGTTGAAGGCGGAAACCAATTGAGCTTCTTTATCACTAATATATTTTTTGAGCAATTCAATATTTTTTTCTTCTGTTTTTTCCGGGTCGGGGGCAAATTCAACTCTTGGGAAGTTAGATTTTACCAGTTTAAAAACCTTAAACCCCAAACCTTGTAAGGATTCTTCTTTTTTATCACCGCTAAATAAATCTGGTTGTTCTTTTTTCTTTTCTTCTATTATTTTTTCAATTACTCGTTTATTGCGTTCAATAGTGATATCGCTGATTTTTTTGAAACCATTCTTAAATGCAATACTTGATTCATCACATTTTTCTGGTAATTGAACTCCGATAAACTGAATGTGTTTGTCTCTTTTCTTATTAATTTCAAATACTGCTTGACCAGTTGTTCCTGAACCTGCAAAAAAATCCAAGACCAAATCACCATTCTCAACTGAAAGTTCGATACACCTTTTTATTAATGCAACTGGTTTAGGAAAATCGAATTCTCCGTCAAACCCCAAACTCTTGACTTCAACAGTTCCTGTCTCTGTTAGGAATGAATTTTCTACCCAAATAGATTTTGGTTTATACGTTGTTTTGCGGTATTTCTCAAATATGCCATAACTACCATCTCCTTTTTGTTTTGCTACAAGATTGCTTTGGAGAGTATTAGAATTAGCATTATCAATAAATTTTTGCGTACCCCAACGCCAACAAGATTCTATTCCTTTTGAATTATACGGCTCGACTTCTGTATTGTAAATTTCATTCTTTTCTAATGCTACAGGATAAAAACCATCTTTATCAGCAGAATCAATATTTATATAGATTGGGTAAAATAAATTAGGACGATTATGCTTGCCAAATTTCGGATTCCGATTCCTTAGTTCTCTGATATTAAATTTGCTAATGTCATCATTAAGGTTCAAGTCTGATTTGTCTCCATTTTTTTCAAGTTCCAATAAATCAGCATCAATAGATTTTGTATAAACAAGAATATATTCATGGGTTTTTGAAATCTGATTGTACGTTTGCCCCCTACTATTAGCCCGGACAATTATTTGGGAATAAAAATTATCTTCTCCAAAAACTTCATCGCAAAGTTTCCTTAAATGATATACTTCATTGTCATCTATAGAAATAAATATAATACCATCTTCCCGAAGTAGTTGCCGTGCAATTAACAATCGGCTGTACATCATATTTAACCAATTACTATGAAACCGTCCATCGGTTTCAGTATTAGTATCAATTTTATATCCGTTTTCTGTTACTTCTGCATCTTCCCAATACTCTTTTTTGTCCTGGTTAAATTTATCAGAATACACAAAGTCATTTCCTGTATTGTAAGGAGGGTCAATGTAAATGCACTTTACTTTTTCGCGGTAACTATTGCTTAAAAGTTTAAGCACATTCAGGTTTTCACCTTCAATAATCAAGTTATCACTTTCGGTGGGGTTTACACTTCTTGCTTCGTCATAAATAAGTGTAGCATCGGTAGGCGTAAAAGCTTCTCGTTTTGCATTACTTTTTCCAAACCAACGGAATTCGTAACGCTCTGTTTCGCTAATACTTTCGGAATCAACTAACTTTTTAAATTCGTTTGTATTTATTTTTCCCTCATTGGTAAACAGGTCTGGCATTAACTCTTTCAGTTTTTCCAAACGTTCTTTGTTCCAATTGTTGCTCAAAGGCATATAGTCTTTTATATTTTCCATTTTCTTATGCTTGTTCAATGATGGTATTAATCGTTTTATTAGCTTCTGTTTTAAAAAACTGATAGTCTTTAACAGGGGCTTTGTATTGTACCTCCACACCAAGTGTTGCGAAGTGCTTCAGCGCACATTGTATTTTGTAAATCTCACTTTCCTTGAGCGATTTCTTATCGTTAATATCGTTTGTCCCTTTGGTTTCAATCACAAAATAAAACTCACTTTCGTTACCATCTCTCAGGCTTTTACGCTTCATCACAATTCCAAAGTCAGGATTATATTCGCCAATAGGAGTTTGTATTTTGTAATAAGATGGAAGTTTCAAAAAACAAATTACTTCATCATCGTTATCGGTTGCCATTGCAAAGTGCTTTTCAACGGTACTATCAATAATTATTTTGTCAAAAACACCTCTTTTGGGAGTTGTTACATAATCTTTTTCGTCAATGTTTTTTACGTATTCCTCAAATTCAAATGGGAAATTTTCACTTGTGAGATGATAATCTAACCCTCGGAGCATTTCCTCCATTTCAATATTTCTAATAAGTGAAGATGCAAGATGGATATATTGCGGCGGATTCTTTACAAAATGTTCGTAATTTTTTATGCCCTGAATAATTTTAAAAAGTGTTGTATAGCTTAGCCCGGTATTCTCGCTAATTTCCTCTACTAAATCCAAAGCCGAAAAACGAGCTTTTAATTTGTAAGTTTCTGTTCCACCAAATTCATCTTCAATGCTTTCTTCCGTAATTGTACCAATGGAACGGCTACTTACTTCTGCTTCATAATCTGCAATTTTAATTTGATTTATTGCTTCAATACTTCTTTCAATTAAAGCACTTTCATCAAAACTAACAGTGTAATTTGTTTTCTTTGCCAGAGCTGTCCAAAAACGCTTAAACGCTTTATTAATACTCTCATTTCTGCTTCGGTTAAAACTAACTTCATTTTGAGGTTTTCCTTTGTGCGTATGTGTCATTCCTGCACCAACCCGTGAAGTACCATAAACCTCCTTTATTTCTTCCTGATACTGTGTTACAAAGGTTTCGTAGGTTTCATTCGGGATTACTGTAAGTTGATTAATTCGTTCAGCATCTTCCACACTCAATTTGTCATAAATTCTTTGTCCATCCTTATTTACACAAATTCGTAATCCCCTTCCGATTTCTTGTCGTTTTTTGATTTCAGAATAAGAATTGCTCAAGGTAGCAATGTTGAAAATATTTGGATTGTCCCAACCTACGCCAAGTGCAGAATGAGAAAAGATAAATTCTATTTTATTCGCAGTTTCATTTCCGTAATTTAGAAGTCCGATTTTATCTTTTAATATTGCATCAAAAACATCTTTGTTTTTACGCATTGAATTTTCATTGTCTGTAAATTCACCCTTTCCTGTTTGAGCAAAATAAAAACCTTGAATTGCATCAATATGTTCGGCTGTTGGCTGCTTATTATCATGAAATTCTGGAAACAGTTCTTTATACTTTTCTATAAAAAGATTTTTAATAATCGGGTCTTCACTAATGTAATTGGCAACTTTATCAATGAATATTAGCGAAAGGCACTTTATGCCTTGTTCTTGTAAATTTTGTTTTTTTGTGAAATGACGAATAATTAACCATTCCAGTTGCAAAGCCCAAATACTCTGAATATTTCCTGACACTTGCTTTTCAAAAATTTCAGTCCCATTGGTAAATGACACAGACCATTTTCCGGTTTTCAGGCTTTTATTGATTCTGGTAATTTGGTATTTTAAGTAACTTGGGTTATTTGTAACTTCTCCAAGATTATCACCTTTTTTAAGCCATTTAGTGTTTTTAAATTCAATCTTTCCGCTTTTCGATTGGTGCCACGATTTAATTTTAGCTTTCGGGTCACCTTTTCCGTTTTGTGTTTCTGACAGCTCCAATTTTAAAGTAGCTTCATCGTTTTTTTCGGTAACAGTCAAAACTTCAATTTTTTTCACCAAACCTTGTTTGTAACTGTCGTAAGGTGTAAGGCGATACATTTTATTTTTTGAAACCTTGTGCGTAGCCGAATACCTTATTTTAAAAAGTGGATTGAGTTTTTCAATTCTTCCTATTGAATTATCAGTATCCATTCCTTCTTGCGGTTCATCCATTATGATGATTGGATTTGTTTTTCCAATAGCCTCAATAAATGGGATATTGGAGAAAAGGTCTTCTCGTTGCGCCCGATTTAAAATTCTATCGTCAGATGCAAAAGAAGCTAAAGTCATAACCATTATTTGCGGATGTTGTTCCTCGATAAAGTTGGTTACTTTATTCAGTCGTTTGCTATTGTATTCAAAAAACTTAGGAGTAAATCCATAGATGCTTTCCAATTGTTTTTCAAAAGCTGACAAAGTACTTAAAACACCTTGTCTAATTGCGATTGAGGGAACAAGAATAATGAATTTTGTAAATCCGTAATGTTTATACAATTCATAAATGGATTTGATGTAAACAAGTGTTTTACCAGTACCTGTTTCCATCTCAATGGTCAGTTCTTGCTCGCTTGTTACTTTTGCAATATCTTCATCAATACCATTTTCAAGTAAAACGGTTTTAATATTTTCATTTAGTTGTTTCGTAGAAAGCGTGCAGATATTTGAACGAATACCTTCTGTGCAAGCATTGTCAAACGTATTTTTGTCGTTTCCGTCAAATACACTAACAATGGACTTGATTGCCATTTGCTGATATTCTAATTCTTCTAATTTTATCTCCATCAGTCTTGACTATTATTTTTGTTAATGTACTTCATTCTTTGCTCTGCAACTTTCAATGCCTTTTGTCCATATTCTTCATCTTTAATTTCGTAAAGTATTTTTTCACTCAGGTATTGAACAAGTAAATCTTCTTTTTTTAAATCAAGGATGTCAGCAAGTTTTATAATTTGTTCTTTTGTTGCTTTTCTCTCGCTTCTTTCAATCTTGCTTAATATTGCTGTGTCAATATCAAGTTTAGCTGCAACTTGTCTAAGAAGCAATCCTTTTTTTTCTCTGTTTTCCCGAAGTATTTCTCCAGTCGATTTGTCTATTTCCATTTGTGATATTTCACTTGATAAATTTCATTTGACAATAATAGTCAAATTAATTGCTTTTTTTTTATTCTGTCCGATAAGTTTTTCCTATTTTATTAACAGTCTTTGAGCGCAGGAAAGATTCATACTCTTTTGGTTTTTTCAGGGTTGGATTTCGTGTCGGCAAAAACCAAATGTGTATGAATGTGCGGTGGGTTTTCAGCTTGTGGGTAACGGCTAGAATATGGGGCGTTTGGCATTTCAAAGCTCCATCGTATCAAACCTCTATATCATTTAATAATTGTACCTATCTTCAATTTAGCATTAGCGCCAAATGACCTATATTTATTGTTAGGTTTTCGTGCTTTCTTCT
>DAOWGM010000072.1 GCA_030637515.1 Bacteroidales bacterium | reverse complement strand
TAATGAAAGTTTAATAAAACATTTAAAAGCTAAAAAAACTGTTGATCAAACTAAACCCGGAGAATTATATAATACAACTTATCCTCTTTTCCAAAAGGGATTAGGTACATTGGCTTATAGGGATGGCTGGAATTTATTTGATCAGATTATCGTTTCTTATTCTTTACTTGGAAAAGATAAATCGAGTTTTAAATTATACAAGACTAAGATTTTTAATGATGACTTTTTAAAACAAAAAAATGGCAGATATAAAGGATATCCACTTAGAACTCACGCTGGGGGAGTTTATAAAAATGGGTACAGTGATCACTTCCCGGTTTATCTTTTTCTTATAAAAGAAAATTAAATTATTAAAAAGAAGCTGTCTAAAAAGGACAGCTTCTTCAAGTAAAATAACTATTGTTATAATGTTTTTTTTGGATTAAGAGTAATTCCTTATTCTTTTTTATTCAATTATTACTTTCTTCAAAAAACGTTCTCTTTCATTCTCAATCTGTATAAAATAGATTCCCTTGGTAAATGAATGTAAATTAATAGATACTTCAGAAGAATAAGATTCAAATGCTTCATAAACTTTTTCACCAACAGCATTATATAGTTTAATTGTTCCAATCTCTTCACCATTAGAAATTTTAATAAAAAGAATCTCTTTAGCAGGATTAGGATATATTTTCAGATTATTATTTGAAAATTCTAAAATGCTAGTGGATTCGGAGATGGAATAATTACTGTTATAATTCGCTTTTTCAGACAAATTATCAGTTGCTTCAATTTTAAAATAAACTTTAGTACTTGCTATTTGTCCCGGAATTTCTCCTGAATAATTATTCCCAGAACCTGACATAGGAATTGTATTTGGAAATGATTCTGATTCTGTTCCCCATTTAAGACTTGCGGAAGAAATTGTACCGTCAGAATCAGTTATTGTCGCCGAAATAGTTACTTCAGTATCTTCTGAAGGGCTATCTGGAGAAACAGAAATATTAGAAATAACTGGTAAATTATTTACTGTATAATCATATTCCGAAGATTGTTTATTCCCTGTTTCATTATCTGTTGCCTGTATAACGAAAAAAATGGATTTTCCGTTGGTCTGTTTAGGGATTCCCCCCGAATAATCATCGTTGGAGTTAGACATGGTTATTGTATTTGGGTAAGAACCTGAAGTTGTTCCCCATTTTATATTTGCAGTAGATATACTTCCGTCTGAGTCAGTTATTGTTGTAGAAACTGTAACATTTTCTGTTGATATAGGAGTTGTTGGAGTAAAGTCAACGTTAGAAATAACCGGAAGGTTGTTTCCTGAAGCTGCATTTTTTCCTTTAATTAAAAAATCATCTACTTTCCAATGCGCAGAAGATCCTCCTCCTGTTCCTGAAGATATATATTTTATTGCAATATAAACCGAATTTCCATCAATAGCTGATAGATCTACGTTTCCAGAACTAGTAGTTGTTTCAGAGTCTTGAGGAGACCATATGGCTGACAAGTTTGTCCATGTTGAACTGGAAGGATCTCCAGAGCCGGAATAATTAGTTGAATATTTTAATTCAACTGGAGGATTATATGTATCTGTATATTTTGTCCAGCTTGTAAATGTCAGAATTTCATTTGAATAAGAATCAAGATTTATTGCGGGTGAAATTAACCAGTCATTACATGCAACATCTGAATTGTAAGCATTTATTTCCATCAGTCCGGTTGAGCAACTCCAATCTTCATTGCCTGCCACATTGTAAGCTATCCAACCGGAAGCAGGACACGAAGAAAAATCTTCATCTAAAATTGTAATGGTTGGATTATCACTAACATTAAAACTTTGTTCTGATGATGTTTTTGTTTCGGGTTCATTATCTGTTGCTTCAATCTCAAAATAAATTGTTGCACCATCATCTTGCATTGGAATTGATGTGCTTGTTGTATAGGTATTTCCCGATGTGTTTGTTAATGTAATTGTGTTGCTTAAAGATCCAGAAGAGATTCCCCAATGAAGTTCTGCTGATTCAATGCTTCCATCAGAATCAGTAATGGTTGCTGAAATGCTAACATTATCTGATGATGTTGGATATTCTGGATTTATAGTAATATTAGAAATTGAGGGTAGTATATTTCCTCCACCGCCCCAAATTTGAGCAACATATTCAGGATGATCTATAAATGGATTTCTGTTTCCTTGAAAATCATATCCAGCCTCATTTCTCATATTATCCTTGGCATCAACAGGATCTTGAATATGCCATTCAACGAGCATAGAAATAAACCAATCTGCATATACTTGATCGCTTGTACCATTTAACATAGTGTGCGACCATGCTGCAACTTGGGTCTCATATCTTGTTGCAAAATACAACATACAACGAGCAATGTCACCTTTAAATTCATCAATCGGTTCGAAAACAGTTCCTGAATAACCGGGATAATTGCATGTTCCTAACTTGCTTCCATTAAGAGATGTCCATGAAGCGCTTCCTACTTCACCAAAGGGATAACTACTTCTATTACCGTTAACCTTACCATCAGAGGGAACAACATGATGATAATCTGTTTTCATTGGAGAAGCTGAATTAAAAATGCCTTGCGGAAATAAATGTTCTCGATTAAGACAGTCACCTTCACTTGAGTAATTCCCACAGTTATTTGTATAGTGTTCATAATTATACGGGTCCGTACCTCCTGGATTTTCTGAATACATATCCCACACATAACCATCGTCTGGATCTGTATCGCCTTCAACATAAGCATCGTATAAGTCTCCATATCCTTGAGCTGTATGCCCTGTTTTAATGATATTATGCAGTTGTGTTTTAAGCGTATATCCTGATCCTGTTGCATTATTATAATATCCAGAAGGAATATCTGCAAAAACGGAATTTAGAAACATAATCCCGATTGTAAGTAATATTAATTTTTTCATAGTCCTATTATGATATTATATGTAATAAGGATAAAAAAGATGTAATGTTACAAATTTATGATTGAAATAGCTCATTATTTTTGTGGCAAAATTTCCCTTTTATGGACTGATTTTTAGAAAAAAGGAGCTGTTTTTAAGTGCCTAATAACGAATTGGTTTAATATTTTTTCAAACATGTAGTCGCTTTTGTTTTGAACTATGAAAAATGGTAAATTTGAATTGATATTATTATAAAAAATATAAAATGAAAAACAGGAATCTGATACTATTGAGTCTAATATTATTTTTGTTTTCATGCGCAGCAGACAATAAAAGTAAAAAAGTTGAAAAGACAGAATCACCTCCTTATGTTGTTATGCTTTCTATGGATGGTTTTCGCTGGGATTATCCTGAAAAAGTAAATACTCCTAATCTTGATAATATAGAAAAAATTGGTGTACGCGCTAATGCAAGTATTCCTTGTTTCCCAACGAAGACATTTCCAAATCATTATTCAATGGCAACTGGTTTATACCCTGAAAATCATGGGATAATATTAAATAGTTTTTACGCACCTGATATAGATAAATATTACTGGATTTCAAATATTGAAGCAGTAACGAATTCAGAGTTTTATTTTGGTGAGCCTATTTGGGTCACTGCAGAAAAACAAGGAGTTAAAAGTGCTTCTTACTTTTGGGTAGGATCTGAAGCTTCTCATGATAGCATTTTTCCCTCATATCATTATGCATATAATGGGAAGGTGCCATTTGAAGAAAGGATTGATGGAGTAATTGAGTGGTTAAGTCTACCTGAAAATAAAAGACCACACTTAATAATGTGGTATATTCAAGAACCCGACAGCAAAGGTCATGATTTTGGGCCTGATCATCAGGAGATGAATGCAATGATCGAATATCTGGATAGCTTGGTGGGTGTGTTTAATAAAAAAATATCCGAATTGCCAATATCCGATCAAATAAATGTAATTATTACTTCTGATCATGGAATGGGTAATATAAGTGAGGAAAGAACAATATATTTACTTGATTTAATTGAAAAAAATTGGTGTGAACATATTGATGGGGCGAATCCAATTTATACGATCGAAGCAAAAAATGAGTATTACGATACAATTTTTCATGTTTTGTCAAATACGCAACATATCTCGACCTGGAAAAAAGAGGAAGTTCCTGAAAGACTTCATTTTGGTTCAAGTATCAGAATAAAAGATTTTGTAATTGTGGCTGATAGTTCATGGAGTCTTCTTAGGTCACCCAAAAAGAGGGCGTACACAGGAGGAACTCATGGTTATGACAATAAGAATAAAGATATGCATGCAATTTTTTATGCTTATGGTCCTGCATTTAAAATTGGGTATAAACATCATTCAATAAATAATATTGATATTTACCCTTTGATTTGTGAAATATTAGGAATTGAACCAGCAGTTGTGGACGGTAAGCTGGAAAATGCTATTGAAATGATAAAGGAGTAAATATATTCATAGATTATTTTCTGAAAAGCACTCCAAAAACAGAAAATCATAAAATCATTATAATGAAGATCTTAACAGGCGCTTCTTAAAGGTTGATATCTCTGTTAATAAAAAAAACATTTCTTGGGAAGTCCTAATTAAATTGCAATTTGGTACGTTATTAACAATCCTTGTGAAAATTAATTCCAAACATTATTTTTTAATCTGATTTTTTTTAATTATGACGCTGAGATCCATTAAAATCAAGGTTTTCAGAGTTTTATAGCTGTTCGTTAATAACTCTTAAAGAATGTTGAAAAATACGATTGAAAACTTAATGCCCGAGATTATAAGTATGTTTAAATTAGCAATACCTTTTTCGATTGTGTTTTAAAACATAACCGATTAAATCAGAAACTCATAACAAATCAGCTTAATAAAATGAATGTAAAAGGAATGGCAACGGACGGAAAAATAGGAGAGATTTCGCAGGAGAAAACAAAACAAAAGACATGTACTTTCGACGAAGCATTTAAAAGTTCAAAGGAATATTTTGGAGGAGACGAACTGGCAGCAAGAGTTTGGGCAAATAAATATGCGCTTAAGGATTCTTATGGGAATTTGTTTGAAAGAAATCCTGACGAAATGCACATAAGATTGGCAAAGGAAATTGCAAGGATAGAAAACAAATATCCAAATCCTATGAGTGAGGAAAAGGTGTATTCTTTATTAAAGGAATTTAAATATATTATTCCTCAGGGAGGTCCAATGTCAGGAATTGGAAATAAATATCAGATTGCTTCATTGTCTAACTGTTTTGTTATTGGTCATAAAAATCCTGCAGATTCATATGGTGGAATTATGAAAATTGATCAGGAGCAGGTACAGCTTATGAAAAGAAGAGGTGGTGTTGGTCATGATTTATCACACATACGACCTCAGGGAAGCCCTGTTTTAAACAGTGCTTTAACTTCAACAGGAGTTGTTCCATTTATGGAGCGTTATTCAAATTCGACTCGTGAGGTTGCACAGGATGGTCGACGTGGAGCTCTTATGTTAAGCATATCAAGTAAGCACCCTGACGCAGAAAAATTTATTGATGCTAAACTTGAAACAGGAAAGGTAACAGGAGCAAATGTATCTGTAAGAATAGATGATGCATTTATGCAGTCTGTGGTTAGCAATAAACCATATGTTCAGCAATATCCAGTTGATTCTAAGGACCCTTTGTTTCAGCAAACAACAGATGCTAATAAGATCTGGAAAAAGATTGTGCATAATGCATGGAAATCTGCAGAACCGGGAATCCTTTTCTGGGATACAATAATTAATGAATCGGTTGCTGATAGTTATGCTGATTTAGGCTATAGAACTGTTTCGACAAATCCATGTGGTGAAATTCCATTATGTCCGTACGATAGTTGTAGACTTCTTGCTATAAACTTGTTCAGTTACGTTGAAAATCCATTTACAAAAAAAGCGAAGTTTAATTTTGATCTATTCAAGGAGCATGTCGGATATGCACAAAAAATAATGGACGATATAATTGATCTTGAACTGGAAAATATAGATGCAATTCTAGGAAAAATAGAAGGTGATCCAGAAGATTATGAAGTTAAAATGGTAGAGGATAAGTTGTGGAGAAATATTCGTAAAAAAGCTGCAGAAGGAAGACGAACAGGTGTTGGAATAACTGCTGAAGGAGATATGCTTGCGGCACTTGGTTTAAGATATGGAAGTGAAATAGCAGTTGATTTTTCAGAAGAAGTTCATAAAACAGTTGCATTGTCAGCGTATAGATCTTCTGTAGACATGGCTAAAGAAAGAGGCTCTTTTGAAATCTTCGACGCACAAAAGGAAAAAAACAATCCTTTTATATTAAGACTTAAAGAACAAGACGAGCAGTTATATTCTGATATGGTTCAGTTTGGTCGTAGAAATATTGCTTTATTAACAATAGCTCCAACAGGAACTACAAGTTTAATGACTCAGACTACATCTGGTATTGAACCTGTATTTATGCCTGTTTATAAAAGAAGAAGGAAAGTAAATCCTAACGATCCTGAAACAACAATTTCATTTATTGATGAAGTTGGAGATTCATGGGAAGAGTACTATGTATTTCATCACAAATTTGTCGACTGGCTAAGTATTAATGGATACAATCCAGAAGAAGTAAAAGCAATGTCAGATGAGGATATAGACTTAATAGTTGAAAAAACTCCTTATTACAAAGCTACTTCAACAGACGTTGATTGGGTGAGTAAAGTAAAAATGCAGGGACGCATACAAAAGTGGGTTGATCATTCAATTAGTGTTACCATTAATTTACCAGAAGATGCTACTGAAGATTTAGTAGGTCAGTTGTATGTAACAGCATGGGAAAGTGGATGTAAAGGTGTCACAGTTTATCGAGATGGATCACGATCAGGCGTTCTTATTTCAAATAAAACAGAGAAAAAAATTAAAGATAATAAGCGACCAAAATCCTTAAATGCTGAGATTATTCGATTTAATAATAATGATGAAAAATGGATTGCTTTTGTTGGTATAAAAGATGAAAGACCTTATGAAGTTTTTACTGGACTTGCTGATGAGGAAATGTTTCCAATTCCAAAATCAATAACTAAAGGACATATAATAAAAGTTAAAGACAGAGAAGGTAAGAGTAGATATGATTTCCAGTATATTGACAAGTACGGATATGAAAATACTTTTGGAGGACTTTCTCATATGTTCCAAAAAGAATTTTGGAATTATGCAAAACTTATTTCTGGTGTTCTTCGTCATGGAATGCCTATACCAAGTGTAGTTCGTTTAGTACAATCCTTAAGGCTAGATAGTGAGACTATTAATACCTGGAAGAATGGAGTAGAAAGAGCTCTGAAAAAGTATATTCCTAACGGAACTAAAGCAAAAGCTGGCACAAAATGTTCAGAGTGTGGATCAGAAAGCGTAGTTTACCAGGAAGGTTGTTTGATTTGCCATGATTGTGGGCATTCAAAATGCGGATAGAGATTCAAGTAACATTCATAGTGTTTCAAATAAACAAGTAGAAAAGCTTGTTAAATAAAACCCGGGATTTCCCGGGTTTTATTTTTAGCAAAAAAAACGAATATATTATATAAAACATATAACTGAATTTCATTAAAAAGCTTTTATACCGTATTTTTGTTTTATCAAATTAATATTAATAAACTTTAAATATTATGGCAAATAAGATGAAAGCCCTCGTAAAATCTAAACCTGAAAAGGGTTTGTGGATGGAAGAAGTTGATATTCCAAAGGTTGGGGTAAACGATATATTAGTTAAAGTAACAAAATCTGCTATTTGTGGTACTGATTTACATATCTATAGATGGGATGAATGGTCACAGAATACTATTAAAACACCAATGACAATTGGACATGAATATGTTGGCCGTGTAGCAGAAATGGGCGAAGGAGTTACGGGATTTGAGATTGGAGAACGTGTTACAGGCGAAGGTCATATTGCTTGTGGTCATTGTAGAAATTGTCGTCGTGGTAAAAAACATATATGTGAAAATACGGTTGGAATTGGTGTAAACCGAAACGGATCATTTGCAGAATATGTTCTTGTTCCTTCTACAAATGTAATGAAAATGAATCCTGCCATTCCGGATGATATGTTAGCCATTATGGATCCATTTGGAAATGCAACTCATACAGCTTTATCGTGGTCGCTTATAGGAGAAGATGTTCTTGTAACCGGGGCCGGGTTAATAGGTAGTATGTGTGTTGCTATTGCGAAATTTGCAGGTGCACGTTACGTTGTAGCAACAGAAACAAACGAATACCGAATTGAGCTTGCAAAAAAAATGGGAGCAACAAGAGTTGTTAATCCATTAAAAGAAAATTTGGCCGATGTTGTAAAAGAACTCGGAATGATTGGTTTTGATATTGGCCTGGAATGTTCCGGTTCAGAGCATGCGTTTAATGACATGTTAGATAATATGTATAATTCAGGGAAAATTTCATTGCTTGGAATACTACCTCCGAAAACCGGAATTAATTGGGATAAAGTAATTTTTAAAGGATTAACTTTAAAAGGAATTTATGGACGTGAAATGTTTGAAACATGGTATCAAATGGAGCAAATGTTGCATTCAGGATTAGATTTAAGTCCAATGATCACGCATCAGTTCCCAATTGACGAATTTGAAAAAGGATTCCAAATAATGGATGAAGGAAATAGTGGAAAAGTTATTTTAAACTGGGAATAAATTAGAAAACATGAATAATAGAAAAGTAAGGGTCAGATTTGCACCAAGCCCGACAGGTCCATTGCATATGGGTGGTGTCAGGACAGCTTTATTCAATTATCTTTTTGCAAAAAAGAATAATGGTCAGTTTATATTGAGAATTGAAGACACTGATCAAACAAGATATGTTGATGGCGCAGAAGATTATATAATTGAATCGCTTAAATGGTGTGGAATTGAGATTGACGAAGGTGTTGATGAAGGAGGTCCTTATGGTCCATATAGGCAATCGGACAGAAAGGAAATTTATAAAGAATTTGCCGAAAGACTGATTGAAAGTGGAAACGCATATTATGCTTTTGATACTCCTGAGGAGCTCGAAGCAATGAGAGAGAGACTTAAAGAGGAAAAAAGCAGTGTGCAGCAATACAATGCTCTTACAAGAGCAGCAATGAGGAACTCGCTTACTTTATCAGAAGAAGAAACAGAAAATCTGGTTAATAAAAGGTCTTTCGTTATTAGGTTTAAAATGCAAGAAGATGAAGATATTCATGTTGAGGATATTATTCGTGGTAGTGTAAAAGTTAATACAAATCAGTTAGATGATAAAGTGCTTTTTAAGTCAGACGGAATGCCAACATATCATTTAGCGAATATAATTGATGATCACTTAATGAAAATATCGCATGTTATTAGAGGTGAAGAATGGTTACCATCTCTTCCATTGCATGTTATGTTATACAGAGCTTTTGGATGGGAAGACACAATGCCTGAATTTGCACATTTACCTTTATTGCTAAAACCAAGTGGTAAAGGGAAGTTGAGTAAGCGCGATGGTGATGCATTAGGATTTCCTGTATTTCCACTGGAGTGGACCGATCCAAAAACAGGAGATGTATCAAGAGGATATCGTGAAGATGGTTATTTCCCTGAAGCATTTAATAATATGATAGCATTGTTAGGGTGGAATCCGGGAACAGAAGAAGAAATTCTTTCTATGAGAGAACTTATTTCCATGTTTGATATACAAAAAGTACATAAAGCTGGAGCTAAATTTGATCACGAAAAAGCAAAGTGGTTTAATCATAAATATTTAACAGCTAAGTCAGATGAGAAATTAGCAAGAGCTTATCAAACTATTTTAAAGGAAAAAGGAATTAACGTTGAGGATAGCTTTGTTATTAAAGTGGTAAAACTAATAAAGGAACGTGCAAATTTCGTTTCTGATTTTTGGAATCAATCCTCATTCTTATTTCAGGCTCCAAAAGAGTATGATCATAAAGTAGTTAAAAAACGTTGGAAAGAAGATACTCCAGCCATACTTTCGGAATTTAAAAAGCAATTAGATGGGCTTGAAATGTTTGATCATGATAGCATTGAAAAAACAATTCAGAATTTTCTTGAAGGTAAGGAGTTTGGAATGGGTCAACTCATGAATCCTTTCAGATTAGTCTTAGTAGGTGCAGGAATTGGACCAGGGGTACTTGAAATTGCAACACTTTTAGGTAAAGAAGAAACCTTAAGAAGATTAGAAACAGGAATTAATAATATTAAAAGAGAATAATTATAAAAGTATAATGACTTTTGATGAGAATTTTTATCTAAATTTTCATGCACATCAGCAAATGCCTGCTGAAGATGAGTTTGTTATACAAAGTAAGTTTTTGCAAGAAGATCTTATCATTAATAATAATGATAGGATTTTTTTTACATCAGGCTTACATCCATGGCATGCAGATCTATTAAAAGAAGCTGAGATTAAATATAAACTGGACGAGCTTGTAAGATCAAAATCTATAATAGCAATAGGTGAAACTGGAATTGACAAGTTGAAAGGTCCTGATATAGATTTACAAACTAATGTATTTAAATATCATATTGAAATTGCTGACAAATATAATCTGCCTTTAATTATACATTCAGTAAAAGCACATAATGAGATACTTAAATTAAAAAAGGAAACAAAATCAAAAGTGCCTTGGGTAATTCATCATTTTAATGGGAGCAAACAAATGGCCTTTGATTTTATTGATCATGGATTTTATTTGTCAGTTAGCCATCATATAAAAAGTAAAAGTTCAAAGTTGAGTGATTATTTTTGCGATTTGCCCATTGAAAAGATTTTTCTTGAAACAGATGATTTTCGAATTGATATAAAAAACTTATATGAAATAGCTGCGTTAAAAATGGGTGTAAGTATAAATGCTTTGAAAAAGCAATTAATGAAAAATTTGAAAAGTTTATTAAATGAATAGTGAATATTGGCAAGAAAGAACTGAGTTATTAATTGGAAAAGACAGTATTGCTAAACTTCAAAAAGCACATGTTTTGGTCGTTGGATTAGGTGGTGTTGGTGCATATGCAGCAGAGAATATATGTCGTGCAGGTGTTGGTGAAATGACAATTGTTGATGGAGATTTTTTTCATCCCTCAAATAAAAATAGGCAATTATCTGCTATGGAAAGTACAATTGGACAGCCAAAAGCTGAAGTTTTGGGAAAAAGGTTGATAGATATAAATCCGGAGTTAAAATTGAATGTTATACAAGAATATATAAAGGAAGACAAAAATAAGAAATCGACTGTAGGAACAATTTCTTACATGCCAGCTGTTTTTGGTTGTTTTTGTGCTTCGGTAGTTATCCGTGATTTAATAGAGAATAAAAACGAGCTGTTTCAAAAGTAACAAACTGTCATTCCCTTGAACCTGCCTACCGGTAAGCAGGAAAGGGAATTTCATACTTATCACGTAAGTAAATAATTATGAGATCTCCAATCAACCTGCCTGCCGCAGGCAGGGTTGGAGATGACAAAAGGGATGTTTGAGATGGCCTTGTTTTATTTATTCATTTTTCTCCATGAATCTTTTAAAGGAACAGTTCTGTTAAAAACAAGATTTTCTGGTTTGGAATCTCTTCTGTCAGTACAGAAATATCCCAATCGTTGAAACTGATATTTTGATTCAGGCTCAGCATCTTTTAAACTTGGCTCAACTTTACAATTTGTTAGTGTTTTTAATGAATCTGGATTTATAAGCTTTTTAAAATCTTTATCCTTATGTCCTGCCGGATCTTCATCACTAAATAAGCGATCGTAAACGCGAACTTCAGCATCAATAGCATGTTTAGCAGAAACCCAATGTAGTGTTCCTTTTACCTTACGCTTACTTGCTTCTGTTCCACTTCCGCTTTTTGAATCCGGATCGTAAGTACAACGAAGTTCAGTTATATTTTCATTAGAGTCTTTTATAACTTCTTCGCACTTAATAATATATGCTGCTTTCAGACGAACTTCTTTATCCGGTGCTAAACGGAAGAATTTTTTAGGAGCATCTTCCATAAAATCATCCTGTTCAATATAAATCTCACGAGAAAATGGCATTTCACGTGTTCCCATTGTTTCATCTTCAGGATTGTTCTCAATTGTAAGCCATTCCTCTTTATCCTCAGGATAATTTGTAATAACCACTTTTAAAGGATTAAGCACAGCCATTACACGCGGTGCAGTTTTGTTTAAATCATCGCGCAAGCTATGTTCAAGTAATGCAACATCAATAACATTATCACGTTTTGCAATACCAATTGTATCTGCAAATTTTCGGATTGAAGCAGGAGTAAATCCTCTTCTTCTTAATCCAGTTATTGTAGGCATACGAGGATCGTCCCAGCCAGAAACTAAATTCTCTTGAACAAGCTCAAGAAGTTTACGCTTACTCATTATTGTGTAACTCAAATTTAATCGAGCAAACTCAATCTGTCGTGGTCTTATGGTTCCTTCAACATACAAATGATCTAATATCCAATCGTATAATGGACGGTGTACTTCAAATTCGAGTGTACAAACCGAATGGGTAATACTTTCAATATAATCTGATTGACCATGAGCAAAGTCGTACATTGGATAAATGCACCACTTATTACCTGTTCTGTGATGTTCTTTATGCAGAATACGATAAATAATAGGATCACGCATGTGCATATTTGGCGATGTCATGCCTATTTTTGCTCTTAAAACATGTTCTCCATTTTTAAATTCTCCATTTTTCATTCTGGTAAAAAGATCCAGATTTTCTTCAATAGAGCGATTCCTGTATGGACTTTCTGTTCCAGCTTGAGTTGGAGTGCCCTTTTGTTTGGCAATATCTTCTGAGCTTTGATCGTCAACATATGCATATCCGGTGTTGACTAATTTTAGAGCCCATTCATATAATTGGTCGAAATAATCTGATGTAAATCTTGGTTCTCCTTCCCACTGAAATCCTAACCAGTTTATATCTTCCATTATTGATTCAACATATTCAACTTCTTCTTTTTCTGGATTTGTATCGTCGAATCGTAAATTTGTTTTTCCATTATAACGCTGAGCAAGAGCAAAGTTTAAACAAATAGATTTGGCATGTCCTATATGAAGATATCCGTTTGGCTCTGGAGGAAAACGGGTCATAACTATGCCATTATTCTTATTGTTCTTTAAATCTTCTTCAATAAAACTCTCAATAAAGTTTAGAGATTTTTTTTCTTCGGTTTCTTTGTTTTCAGCTGTCATGAAAGATCAAATTTTAATTCAGTTGTTATTTTTATGAACTTACAAAAGTACAGGATTTTATCCAATGCTGTATAAATTGTATTAAAAAAATATGCAAAACTGATTTTATAAATTTAAATTTGAGATATAAAACTTAAATCTTGCAAATATGGGATTAATACAGATTGAGAATATGGAGTTTTATGCTTATCATGGGCATTTTAAAGAAGAGCAAATTGTTGGGAATCGTTTTCTGGTGGATCTTTCTATAGAAACAGATATGCAAATGCCTGCAAAATCAGATGATTTAGATGATGCTTTAAATTATCAGGTGGCATATAATATTGTAAAAGAAGAGATGCAAACAAAGTCTCATTTGCTGGAACATATAGCGGGTAGAATATTAGATTCGTTGTATAATAATTTTTTCACCATAAAAAAGGCGGTTGTAAAAGTTTCAAAAATGAATCCTCCAATGGGTGGTAAAATGGAGCGAGTGAGTGTAACACTTACTCGGTAAAGTGAATTAAAAATCTCAAGTAGTGCTAATTTTATTATAAAGGTTTGAGTATTGTAGAATTTTTTTCTATTTTTGCTGTCCGAATAAAAACGGTCGCGTGGCCGAGTGGCTAGGCAGCGGTCTGCAAAACCGTCTACGGCGGTTCGAATCCGCCCGTGACCTCAACAAAAAACCTGATCAGATTTCTGATCAGGTTTTTTTATATTGTAGAATTTATTTTTAAGCTTCTAATAGAGCTTTGTAAGCTGCAGCATCTAATAATTCTTCAACTTCAGCCATGTCAGCTAATTTAATTTTAATTAACCAGCCATCTCCATAAGGATCTTTATTTACAACTTCGGGTGATTCTTCTAATTTTGCATTTACTTCTAACACTTCTCCACCAATTGGCATAAACATATCAGAAACTGTTTTTACAGCTTCAATAGTACCAAATACTTCTTCTTTAGCTAATTCTTCACCTTCAGTTTCTATTTCAATAAAAACGATATCTCCAAGTTCACCTTGAGCGTAATCAGTAATACCGACAATTGCATCACCTCCTTCAACACGAATCCATTCGTGATCTTTAGTGTACTTTAAGTTTTCCGGAATATTCATAGTATTATATTTTAATTAGATTAAACTTGATTGTAATTAAATTTCAATCCAAAATTAATCAAATTTTATTAAAATAAACTATTCTGTGAGAGTAAATCTGAGACTAAAACCTACATCGGTATTTGAAATTCTGTAAGGATTATTACCTACTAATGGATCAGATATATTTTGGTCGTAAAATAATCTTAATGTAAGTCTGTTGCTCAATAAATAATCGGCAGAAACTCCAATTATTGTAACTTTCTGATCAGCAGAAGGAGGTTCTGTACCTTCAACAATCTTTCTAAGAACAGTTTTATTATCTCTGATTTTAACATTAGCTCGAACATTTAAATCACTTTTAAAGTTACTCTGGCCATCCCCAAAATCAAATATCAGATTAAAATCATCAAATCGGTAACCTATACTAAAGCCCATTTCCTCAGTAAATACCTCCGTTATTTGATTGTTCGTAAAGCTCAAAGTTACCGTTCGCGATTTCTTCATTTCAAAGCGCGTTGTAAGATTATTAACCCAAGTCATGTCGATATTAATAAGTGGACTGAATTGTTCAGTAATTGCAATATTAGAAAGTCCAAATTGCGGAATGAAATTCCCAAGGCTGTCAAAAGCAAAATTATTTGTAATAGGATCAATTCCAAAATCTGTATTATTAATATATGTCCCTACATTATATGAAGATCTGTAAGCATGACTTATGTTAATAGATTTAAATATTTTTTTCATAAATGGAATATCTTTTAATCCATTAAAACGTATGCTCCAGTTTGGTAGTGGTATACTTTGAAATAAAGTTAATGGAATATTACTATCATCGTAATACCAACCGTAAGCCGATAAAAATGCAGGACCCATTACTTCTTGAGATAAACTTCCGTAACCGTTATAGTAACCAGCATCTGTTTCATGTGGTGTGCTATTCCCAGAAGCAAATCTTTGAGAAATAACCGCTCTTGAAGCTTTAAAGTCCTGAAAAGCTTGAGAATAGTAATTATTATCTTTTGAACCACCTTCAAAGGCAGATCCAATTGAAATATAGGTCATTGAGAAGTTTCCGGTAACTTGTTCAGAATATGGTTCAAACGAATCATAACTATAATATCTGTTATTATTTTCGCTTTGCATTCTGTTTGCGGTTAAATCTATTTTTAAACCTCGCACTGGCTCTAATGTAACCCTAAAATTCAGATTTGTATTTTCTGTCATCAGGTACGGAGCATTAAAAGTTTCATCTGTTGTATACCAATCGTTCTTAATAGCATCTACCGCAAAGTTATCATCTTGCCATCCTAAAACATAAGGCCAACCAGGAGCTTCAAAACTATGACCAACTCCATCATGGTCAACATAACCGTCATCCATTCCTAGTATAGTTGATGTTGGTTTATATCCAGCTAATGCTGATCCCGAAGTTATAGTGTATGAAACCGAAACATTTTTAACCGACATTAAAAGTCGAGTAGTATTTTCTGCAATAAAAACCAAAGGATTTTCTTTTTTCTCAATCTGTCCTTTTACTTCTATCGTTGCATTGTCAATGTCTTGTCCAGCTTTGAATGAAATTTTCCGCTTACTAACAACTTTCCAGTCACCCTTTATTTCTTTTCCTGTTTCGTCTTTAACACTAACGCTTTTAATATCTTCAGTCATCAAATCATGAAAAATAGATCTTGATCTTCCTTCTCTAAACCAAACATCCGCTTCTGCATAACTTACATCTTCTAATTCTTTTTTTCTGGAAGATCTTCCTCTGCTGTATTTTTTGTTTATACGTTTCAGAAAACCAACTTTATTATAAAGATTAACCATATTAGCCTGACTATTTAACTGAATTGTATTAGAATTACGAATTGTATTTCCTAAATCGTATTCACTATCAGGGCTCAATAAAGGACCTGCTTGCCAGTTGTATGTTGCATTATACCTTGCGCTAAGGCTAGTCCAGTCGAGTAATGGAAGTTTATTTATTGGTACTCTATAAGTAACATTTATATTGTGGTTATACTGTGTATTTCTTCCAAAATTTTTAATGTTGGTCCAAACAGAGTCTTTCCACTCATCGTAAGAATCTTTATGCCTGTTAACTTCACCATATGGTTCATCAATTCTGGCAATATTAGTCGCCGAAAAATCAACTTTTAATCCTTTGGTAATATCCCATTTTACATCGTAATATCTGTTCCAATTAAATTCTTTATTAAAAGCTGGCTCAATAATGTTTCCAGGAGCATAAATATTTCGTGTTTTATTTGCTTGGTATTTTCTAAAAATATCAGTTCTGAAAGAAACACTTGATGGCATATAATAAAAGTTAATATCTTTAATTAAGGCAAGTGCTTTTTTATTTATTATTCCTTTGGATTTTCTGAATGGAGTTACAGCTTTTGGTCTGGTATTGTAAATGTAATTTAAAGACCCTCGATAGTTTTTTAGAACATCATATTCAGTATTAATATCTCTGGCGAAAGTTTCATTGTATGAGTAACTTAAAGATATGTTTGCGGGATAATAAAAACG
>DAOWGM010000078.1 GCA_030637515.1 Bacteroidales bacterium | reverse complement strand
TATACTTACTCTTTATATTTCTATTTGCTAAAAAGGCAATAGAATCAATAGCTGCATTTACTATATTTTCAGCATGTTTAGGATCGGAAACAGGCAATCCACAAACAGCAATATATGCATCGCCAACTGTTTTAATTTTTTCGCAATTATTTTTATCCATTATGGCATCAAAGCCTTTAATAATATCATTCAATTCATTTAATAAAACATTTGTTGGAATTTGCAGTGTCTTTTCAGTAAAATCAACAATATCACTGTAAAAAACAGTAACATTATTAAAAAGTTTGGGCTCCGTCTTTCCTTTTTCCTTTAAATCTTCTGCAACTTTTTTCGGAAGTATATTCAACAAAAGCTTATCGCTCTTATCTTTTTCCAGTTGTAATTCTTCTTTTTGTTTTTTTATTGTTTGATACGATTCCGAAAGCTTTAACATTGAATTAACCCTCGAGATAAGTTCCATTTTATCAACCGGTTTTCTAACAAAATCGACTACTCCAGATTCAAAAGCAGTTTTTAAATTTTCTGATGAAGTATTTGCTCCTGTACACATTATTACAGGAATATGCTCCAATTCTTTTTTTTTCTGAATGATTTTACAAAAATCTATACCATTGATTTCTGGCATCTCCCAATCAGTGAGAATTAAATCCGGATGTTCATTTTCAAGGATTTTTAATGCGTCTTTAGCACTTTGAGCGTGTATTATTTTTATTTTATAATCAGAATTTTCAAGAATATGTTGTATTACTTTATGATATACAGGATCATCTTCTATTACTAATATTTTGAATGGCTTCATTCCTGATTCTGTTATAACTTGTATTTAACCAACAAGATAGAGAATTTACATTATTTATCCTAATTCTCAGACTGATCATTTTCTTTTTGCCTTTTTCTTTCTTCTCTTTCTTTTTTTCGTTTTCTTCTAAAAATTCGTTTAATAAATTCTTCAATATCTGATTCCTCTTTATCAAATAAATAAAATATTCGTGGTGCTGCATGCTCATCAAAATCATTGCAATTAATTGCCATTTTAATTGAATCAGGAATGCTAAACGAATCTCTTTCTAAATAGGAATACCTATTATCCTTGTATAAATACTGAAAGAAATTTGCAAAAACTGGTAAAGCTGAGTATGCTCCTTGTCCATATGTTGTAGATTTAAAACGAACCACTGGATTGTCACCTCCAACCCAAACACCTGCAATTAATGTAGGACTCATACCAATAAACCACGAATCTGTATTGTTTTGTGTTGTTCCTGTTTTCCCAACAAAATCGCTATCAAATTTCCATATTGATCGAAGACTATGAGCAGTTCCTCTATCTACAACTCCCTGCATCATTGCAAGCACTGTTTGTGCAGTTGCGGCATCCAGTACAGTATCTGTTGGTTCGTGAGCAGGATCAGTATAAAGTATATTTCCTTCTGAATCCTCAATTCGTCTTATTAATCTTGGTTCAATTCTTTTCCCCTTATTTAAGAATACAGCATATGATTTTACCATCTCGAACAAAGAAACCTCACCTGTACCCAAAGCCATTGAAGGAACCGGAGGCAAATAAGAGTTTATTCCTGCTTTATGTGCTAAATCAATTGTTGAATCAATGCCTGCCTGTATTAGTAATTTTACACTAACTGTATTAATTGAATTGGCCAAAGCTCCTTTAACTGAATAATATCCTCCATATCCTTCACCTGAATTCTGAGGTGTCCAGTTATCGTAATCTTCATAAACTACACTATCGTTTTCAAAGAAATCGCAAGGTTTAATACCTTTTTCCAAAGCCGATGCATAAACAAATGGTTTTATTGTTGAACCAGTTTGCCTTTTTGCGGTTACATGGTCGTACTTAAAATATTTATAATTTATACCTCCTACCCAAGCAAGAATATCTCCTGATTTTCCACTCATTACCATAGAACCAGTTTGCAGCATTTTAAAATGATGCAACACAGAATCCAACGGAGAAATTAGCGTATCCTTAGATCCTTCCCATGTAAAAATCTCTGTTCTTCGTGGAATTTTCATTTGTTCAATCGCTTTCTCCATCGACAAACCTTTTTTTCTTAAAGATTTATATGCTCTACTTTGCTCAATCTGAAGCAAAGCAATTTTGGGATTGCTTTTCCATGGTTCCTCTCCTTTCCATTGTTCTTCAAATTCCTTTTGCAACTTTAGCATGTGATTTTTTACAGCCGTTTCAAGATAACTCTGCATTTTACTGTTAAGTGTTGTATAAACTTTTAGTCCGTCTGTATAAAGATTATATTCACTTCCATCTGATCTTATTTTATCCTTTAAAATGTCTTTACATTGTTTTCTTAGATACTCACGAAAATATGGTGCAGGACCTTCTGAATGCGTAAGCTTTCTGTATGTTATGGATACTGGAATCTGTTTTAATTTATCCAGTTCTTCTTTTTTTAGGTATCCATATTTATGCATTTGACCAAAAACAATATTTCTCCGCTTAAGAGCTGCTTCTTTATTTGTTCGCGGATTATAGCTTGTGTTTGCTTTTAACAAACCAACCAGTACAGCTGATTCTTCAATATTTAGTTCTGAAGGTTCCTTATTAAAAAAAATGATGGCTGCAGTTTCTATTCCATATGTATTTTCTCCAAATGAAACGGTATTTAGATATAGCTCCAGAATTTCATTCTTTGAATATAATTTCTCAATTCGACGAGCTAAAATTATCTCTCTAATTTTTACCACAGGAATAGTTAATATTCCGTGATTCTTTCTGCCGTAAAGATTTTTCGCTAATTGTTGCGTTAAGGTACTTCCTCCTCCGGAGCTGCGATCAAATAAAATGATGGTTTTTACTAAAACTCTTAATGTACTTCTTGGATCAATACCATGATGCTCATAAAAACGAACATCCTCTGTTGCTACCAAAGCATTAATTAAATGATCAGGAATATCTTCAAAAGATGCATTCGTTCTATTCTGATAGTAATATCTTCCTAAAAGCTTATTATCGACTGAATAAATATTTGTGGCAGTATTATTCTTGATTTTTTTCAGATCAGCATATGTTGGCAATGAACCAAACACCCCAACTTTAACCAAAATAACAAAAATAAATAACAGAATTGCAAGGACAAATGCTCCTGAGAAAAACAGTTTTACAATAAGTTTTTTCCAATTTGTCTTGTTTTTCTTCTTTTTCTTAGGACTCATATAAATGAAGTTTAATTACTTATAACTATAACATTCTTACCTTTATTGTGTCCTTTTTGAGCATATTCATGGGCTTCGCTTATTTGTTCTAACGAGAATGTTTTATCAATATTTACCTTAAGCTTATTCTCGCTAATCCATTGTGCTATGGTATCTAAATCAGAATTGTTATGTTTCATGAGTAAAGCCCGTCCTTTTTTCCCTTTTGCAAATATCTGATGTAACAAAAAGACAGGCATTTTTTTTATAGTATCTATAAATGCTAAATTTAAATAAACTCCATTTGGATTTAACAGATGTTTGGTTTTAGGAAAAGAATAATTACATGCCACATCCAAGAAAACATCAACTTTAATATCCGTTTTTAATAGATCTTGATGGGAATAATCTATAAATAAATCGGGTTTGTATTTTTCAACAAAATCTTTGCTATTAGTACTTGCAACTGCAATTACTTTTAATCCCATTATTTTGGCAATTTGCATAGCAATATGCCCAACTCCTCCTGAAGCTCCGTTAATTAAAACAGTTTGTCCTGTTTTTAAATTAGACTTGTTGCGAAAGGCTTGCAAAACTGTTATCGAAACCATTGGAAAAGCGGCAGCTTCTTCATCGGTAATATTTTCTGGTTTAAGCGAGAAACATTTCTCGTGACCTACAGCAAACTCTGCTAATGCTCCTCCATATTTATTATCAAGTGAACCAAAAACGATATCACCTTTTTTTAATTTATTTACCTCCTCGCCAATTTCAATTACCTCACCACAAATATCATAGCCAAGTACAATCGGAAAAGGAGACCCAAGTATTAATTTATGATTTCCTTTGCGTTGTTTCCAATCGATTGGATTTAAACCTACAGTTTTGACTTTAATTAATAACTGATCAGGATTTATTATTGGCTTTTCAATATCACTGATTTCAAAAACATCAGGACTTCCAAACTCATTTATTATTGCAGCTTTCATTTTTTTGTTTTAAGAAGTTTTAAAGATAATTTAAAATTCATAAATCTGTGAAAAATTAAAATTCAAAATTCTCGTCTTTAAATTCGCATTTTAAGATCAAAAAATTAGCGCTTCTCATATATTTTTCTTTATTTTATTAATTGATTGGCAATCCAACTGAAGTAGAATTATGGATATCAAAACTACATTCTGGTTTTTTGATCGTATCAAGGAAGATAATCTTTGTCTCTTATATAATGGAAATTTTAGTGATGAAATTACTACTAAGTTCATTGAATTAAGCGAATATAACATTACAAACATTGACAGATTATCGAAAATGAAGAAGAAAGTTTCTTTTTTGATGGCTGAATGTTTCCAGAATATTGTTCGCCATGGAGAAGCTCTTGAAAACAAAGTTGAGGTTGCACCAAATGAAGGTTTCTTTCTTACCAAAAACTGGCAGGATATTTACTACATTACATCAGGTAATATTATTGAGAATAAGAAAATTGACAATGTTAAGAGCCAACTTGAGAAAGTAAATAGCCTCGACAAAGAAGAACTTAAGGTGCTTTACCGTCAGGTGTTAGAGAATCAGGAATTTACAGAGAAAGGTGGCGCAGGACTTGGATTGATTGAAATGGCAAGAAAATCAGGTCAAAAACTTCAATACCTTTTTCAAGATTATAACGACAATTTTTCTCTCTTTTATAATCAGATATTATTAAAATCAGATCAAGAAACAGTTGACATCAGCGATAGTGAACTTGAGCTTAGTGAATCAATCAGCTTTCACAAAAAGATGGTTGATGAAAATATTCTGATAATACATAAAGGAGACTTTTCGCAGGATTCTATTTTCCCTGTATTACAAATTATCGAGGAAAATCTACAGAAAGAAAAGAAAGACTCTGTATCAAAAAAGAAGGTTTTCCATATCCTTGTTGAATTACTCCAAAATATAAGCCATCATTGTTTAAAAGAAGGGAGTAAGAAAGAAGGAATATTTATGATTGGAGAATATGATGAGTATTTTGTTATAAATACCGGGAATTTAATTCGAAATGAAGACATAGCCAACCTAAAAGAACAAATAGATTTTCTAAATAATCTTAATGGCAAAGAACTTAAAGATTATTATTTGAGTAAGCTGCGAGAAAGAAATTTACCAACAAATGGAGGTGCCGGAATAGGTCTTATTGATATTGCACGAAGATTAATTTCTCCTATCAATTATTCTGTTCATAAAATTGATGATAAGAAATCTTTTCTTTCAATTAATGTAATTGCCTAATAATTTAATAATGATTCAGACTTTAGAAATAACAGGAACAAGAGATACTCCTTATGTGCTACTTGATTCAAAAAAAAACCTTTTTCAATTAACAGGCAATTCTTTACCAGAAGATTCTGCACAATTTTTTAATCCAATATTTGACTGGATTGAAGAATATATAAAATCTCCCAATAAATTAACTCACCTTGTTTGTAATTTAGAATATTTCAATTCTTCATCAGCTAAAATGTTATATCAACTATTTATTGAGCTTGAAAACATTAAAAAAACTGGCAATGAAGTAAAAATAAGCTGGCACTATGAATCTGAAGACAAGCTAATTGAGGAAAAAGGATTAGAATACAAATCAATCCTAAGCTTTCCTTTTGAAATAATCGAGAAAAATAAAACTCCGAATAAAATTTAATTTCTAAATCTCTATTTATACGATACGAAAAATCGTTTTCGGATAAAACATGTTATACCTGCAGGTATGATACAAAGCAAAGTACTAATCGGTGTAAAGGTGCAATACGCATTATATCCAATCATGCATAATTTACTTGCCCTATCAGAGGGCATAATTGTGGAAATAGCCAGCAAAGTAAAAAACAGAGTTAAAACAAATAATATCCAATATCCTTTCTTCCTTATTTTCATATTATTAGTTTTATCTAATAATTTCTAAGATTATTGGCTTTAAACCACTAAAGAAAAACTCTACGGCAATTACCATCACAATTAGACCCATTAGTCGCATCATAACATTGTTACCTGTTTCGCCTAAGAATTTAATGATTTTTGATGAGCTTATGAGGATTAAGTATGTTAATAACAAAACGACAAATACTGAAATAAATAATACAGCAACCATGCCTATATAAGTAGCATCTTCCATTAAAACAATTGCATTCGTTATTGCTCCCGGACCACAAATCATAGGAATGGCTAGTGGAGTTATTGAAATATCATTTACATATTTTTTAACTTCTGATTCTTTCACTTTCACTTTTCCCAATCGTGCTTGAAGCATGTCCATCCCCATTAAAAAGAAAATTACACCTCCAACAATTCTGAAACTATTAACAGATATGCCAAAAAAATTAAAAAGCAACTGCCCCGATAAAGCAAAAATTATAATAGTTATAAAAGCAACTAAAACAGCTTTTCTCGCAGTTCTTACTCTGCATTTATGATCAAGATCTGAAGTCATTGTCATAAAAATGGGCATTGTGCCAAGCGGATTAATTAAAGTAAAAAAAGAGGTAAAACTTAAAAGAGCAAATGGTAATATTTCTTTCATATTATTCAATTTTATTGCAAGGTAATTATTTATTGAAGGTGAAATAAAAATCTGTATTTATTTTTTTATCAGAGATTATTCCTTTATCCATTCCATCTAATAATCTTATACAGGCTTTTTTAAAATCATTATAAAAAAATTCGGCAACCAGAATTAGTTTTTCGTCAATTTCCTGCAAATGCTTTTTCCCAAACTCTGGATTATCTTTTGAGCTTAACAATAAAGAGCGACTTGTTGTAAATGTATGAGCCAAGCTTGCTCTTAGCTGATCGTACAGTCTGTGATTATTATTAAATTGAGAGTATTCCTTCGGCATTAATCTGTTTATAGCATGAGAAAAACGAAGTTTTGATTGTTCACGTGCCTTTAATGGTTTAGAATCTAAAAAACTACCTAAAGTTTCCAGTCCCTGAGCCATAATAACAAATGCGAAATGGTAAAATCCGGCATCAACAAGCCGAGCAGTCTCTTCAATAAAAACCTCTTGGATAAATTCTTTTGCCGATAAAATATTTTCGTTATTCATACCTTATTTTCCTTTGTACAAAGGTTGTAAATAAATCTGAACACTAAAAATAATAACTCAGCTCAATTCCGTAATCAAAATTATAAAGCTTATACATTTCGTGAATTGAAAGGAAAGAACGTGCAACACGCACACCAACAAGAACTTTTTCTTTTTTGTTTAATGAGGTCTTTAATGATCCAATAATAGAATAATCGTAATCGTTAAACTTGTCAAACAAAGAAATGTCTTGTCCATAACTATAATCACTAACTAACTTTTGGGAGTTTAATAGTTTTGCTAAAGCTGCTCCTATCTCAAGATAAAGATACCGCTTCTCTAATTCTGCTTTGTATCCAATCAAAACAGGCAATTCAGCATAATCGAATTTTATGGATTCAAAATCTTGTAACCCCAGAATATTGGTAAATTCATAAATGCTTCCTTTTCGAATATAACGTAAATCAAATAACCAATAGAAATTCTTCGCAAAAGTTCTTTTTACCGTTAATCCTGCTGTTAAACCTCCGGTTCCCCATATTGTTCCGTTTGATGAATTATAAAGAACTTCGTTATCGCCTTCGATATGAATTCCGTTTAATCCAAAAAAGATTCCGGCATCAAATCCTCTTTTCTGCGTAAATCCAGACAAAGATAAAATAGTAATTAATGATAAGATCAAAACAATCTTTTTCATCATAACAAAGAAATAGGTGTGTGATTATAACGAACAGAGACTCATTATATTTTACCTTATTCTATTTCGAAGTATAAAGAAATATCAATAAACAATCTGTTTTTGTAGTACTATTCGAATTCTAATTCACTAAATCGCTGTAAAGATTTATCAAGAACAATTTTTGTTTCATCAATAATATGGCTTCTCCATGAATCTGATGATGGATAATACATTTCCATAAAATCATCTTTTACTTTTTTAAAATCTTTATCTGAAATATATCCATACTGCTCACCCTGATTTTCAAGCACCATGACATGTAGCGACTTTATTGATCCGATAGTAGTTTGACTATCCATAGTTCCATATTCAAAGAGCATTGGAATAAATATTTTATCATTGTTTATTTTCCCGATGTAACCGGCAAAGTCTCCTGAAAAAGTGTAAAAATCATCAGAACCGCCCCAATCTATATGAAAACCTTCAAAAATAGTTTCCATGCGTTTCCTGACAGGTTCTTCAACCGGGTTTGGGAATAAATGCAGTTTGCCACGCTCACCCCATGCAGTAAGTAAATCTATGGCAAAAACCGTTTTGTACGGATCACAGATTGTGTCAATGATCGGAACAAGGTCTTTAATTTGTGGTTCAGAATAATTACCACCATAATACATTCCTTCCGAAAATTCATACTGGCCCTGTAAAACTGCTTGTCTTAAAACAGGCATTGATTCTTTAACAATTCTCTTAATTGCTTTTATAAAGAAAAAACGATTAGCCATACTTCCAGCTTTAACTTTCCCTTTAGGATTAATTAAATCATAAACTTTTGGATAACCATCATTTTTTAACTGGTATAATTTTTTGTCAATATCACTATTGCGATTTAAATCAACATTGTTTTCTGTTACTCTTCGTGTGTATTTAAAACCATAAGGATTAACACCATGAATAAGCAAAATGCTGGTTTTGGCAAGAAATTCATTGCTAATGTAATTATCCATGAAAAAAAGCTGTACAGCACTGCCTGTATAACCTTCCAGACCGTGAATTCCTGAGCTAAGAATTATTATCTTATCTGCACTTTCAGAACCAGGAATAAAACAGAAGTCAATAGTGAGATTTGTATCCTTGTTACTTAAAACGGGTATGTCAAACTTCCTTGTGCCGGGATATTTTAACGACAACTCTTCAGATTTTAACCGGAATTCTTTACGAGCTTCGTCGTAAGAATCATGAAAATAAGCAAGGTTACTTTCATTCACCTGATATTTGTCTTCGAATGAATAATTGTTAAATGCTATGTAGAAGTAGCTGATTACTCCAATAACCGGAACTAAGATAATCCCAATTATTATAACTGAAATTTTTAATGCTTTTTTCATAGTAAGGTAACTTAAAGGTTTATATCAAAGATAATACAAGTTTAACTTTCTTGATCATCAATAATCTTTTTTACTCGACCAACTTCACCTGTTGTTAATCTGACTTTTATACCATGAGGATGAGTTGGTGAGTTTGTAAGAATCTTCTGAACAATACCTTCGGTTAAATTTCCTGATCGTTGATCTTTTTTTAGTACGATGTCGACCAACATTCCTGGTTTAATACTTGATCTTTTTGTTCCGTCCATTATTTTTCTTCTTTAAAAAAGACCTGATAAAAATTCATTCCTGTTGTTTCATCGAAACCTTTGGTAATATATTCACGATTACCATGAACATAAATATGAAAGTTCTTATCGAGTTTAATCACGCTTTTAAATACTCTCGATTGTTTCTTTACTGCACTATCTGATATTTCAAATTCGTTCGAGATCTGAATCTCATTTTCCGATTCGTACACTTTTTTGTAATTATTGAAACCATCAATTAAGTCTTTGTCTTCGATAACTTTTTCAGCAAAATCTTCCAGTTCAAAATTATCAGTTTCTTTAAAAAACTTTTTCGATTTATTTATCAAATCAACCTGATCGGCTTTTGCTACTTCAAACTCATTTGGCATTTCTTTTACCACAAAATCCTTGTACATTTTCATCACATTCTCGGTGTGATAATATTCATCTTCACGTTGCTTAACTTTCAGAAAATCATCAACCCAGTAACGAGCATCTTCTCCTTTATTCGTTTTGTCAACTGTAGTAACAACAAAACCATTCTCTTTTTCAAGATTCAAAATCAAACATCCTTTATCCAGTTTTTTAATATCAATGCCTTGCTCACTTTCAATTGTAAATCCATCCTCTTTTGGATAAACTTTTAAGAATGTTTCGCGTGTTTCCGATTTAAATATGCCAATTGCATCTACAGGCTCGTTATCAAATCCAATATCCTGAAAATAAACAACATAAAACTCTCCGCCATTTATGTTCGGATGCGTAGAATTTTCATAAAGATGCTTCGCTAAATTTACAGATTGATCAAATAGCTTATCAGGATCGTCGAATATTTGTGAAGCATAATGGAAAACTTCATTCAGATTTAAATCTGATTCATGATAAAAATTAAAGAACTCATTAGATTTAAATGGTGTAAGAAAATATTTGCTTAAAATATCCTTTGTATCATCATCAGTTTTTAAAGTATCTTTTGAGAACCGGATGTTTTCATCGTTTTGTTTATTACCTACTTTATGAACAACAATCTGATCAATAATAGTTTCTGAAAATAATAACATAATCTTTTAATTAATTGAAGTATAAAGATAAAGTATAATACCGTTTATTATTCAGAATTCCATATTTTGCTTTTCAAAATATGGTTTGAATATATAACGGCATCATCAATTCTCTTCTTCAAAATGTTTTTTTTGTAAGATATTTTAAAGGATTGGTGTGAAAAGCAAATATCCCCAGGCAACCACACCCGAGGATATTCTAAATTAAATTCCGATAAATCGAAAAATAACCTGATGCAAAGATAATCAATAAAAATTAATTAGGTGTTAAATACTTTTTTAGGAAATTTTCAGAGAGAAATATTTTATTGTTATTAGATCCAATTAAGGAATTGGAATCCATCTTTTATCAGAATAATTGAAAATAGCAAAAGTATAATCCCAAGCACTTTCACAATAACTACATAGAACTTACTTGATAAAATATTTTTTGATTTTTCGGAAAGAATCGCCACAATTATCTTTGTTCCTACAATGAAAATATAAAATCCTGCAATAAATAAAATTACCGATATCAGGCTGTGGTTATATGCTTTAATTGAAATTGGGCCACCAACAAGCATCCAGAACAAATAAGGATGTGGGCTTAAAAAATTTGCAATAACACCTTTCCTGATAGTTCTGTTTTTCTCAGATACAATATTCACATTAATTGATTTAACCCGAATGTTTTCCCATGCTAAATAAAACAAAAAAACTGCTCCCAGTATTGAAATAATTCCAAGTAGAATATCAGAATCAGATAATTTATAAATTACAAGAACAGAAAAAAATACAATTGGCAAATCCGAAATTAAGGGTACAAGAGCCATTTTAATTCCTTCTTTTCGGCTGTATTTTATTGTTTCTGTTATTACCAATACTAAAAGTGGGCCTGGTGATATTCCAGCGATAAATCCTAAAGTTATTCCTGCAATTAGATAATCGAACATTTGAATTAGTTTTTATTAAAGCAAGATTAATTAAAATTTATGTGCGGATAAACTGCCAGATCGTTAGCAATTTTTCTGTATTCCTTCGCTTTCTTTTTATCTTTTTCGCGATAAATCCGTGATAATCCATAAAACGCAAATGATGAATAACTATTTCCATAATTCCCGTATTTTTCAAGGTCTTGGACTGCTTTTGCATATTTTTTTGCTGCTTTCGTATAGTTATGTTTCTTTTTTTCCAAAATTACTGCCTCATAGATTTCGCAAACAATAAGGAAAAAATCATTCGTAGTATTCATCTGTTTTAGTTTCATGATATAGTCAGAAGCTAAATCATATTTCTTTAACATTAATAAAGTTTTAATTCGATATGAAACGTACAAAGGATTATTAGGATAAGAGTCATTTAAATGTTCAAGATAATGAAGGGCAGCCGGATAATTTGCTTCGAAATTCAGGTTGATGTAAATCAAAAAAAACAAAGACTCTGTATCAAGAAAAACTCCATTCTTCCAGTTATATTCAAGTTGCTGTAAACCAAGTTCAATATCACCTTCAGGGAAGAAATATGCGATAGGTTTATATATTGGATGAGCATTGGGATATGCTTCACTGTAATAATTATAAATACCTGTAGTAAAATAAAAATCTGTCATATCCTCTTTAAGATCGAATCCTGATGTTATCATTTTATAGGATCTGCCTAAATGCGGAATTACTTTGGAAGACAAGCCATTATCGGCATAGTATTGCATAATAAACATACGGCTCATTAAATTAAAAAATATTGCTTCACTATTATGCTTGTCTTTATCAAGGCTGTTCTCAGCTAATGAAATAGCATTTTCAATTCTGTTTATATAATGATCATGATGCTCACTCTCTGGCACGATCGGGAAGTATTTCCAGTAAAGCACTAGCGAATAAAACAACTGAGTAAATGCATGATTAGGGTATTTTTCTTCTAACTCTTTATAGGCTTTTTCTGTATTCTCAAACTGAAAATTATAAAGACTATCGACTTCAGTTTTTAAACGTAAAATATATAAAGAATCAGAAAAAATAGATTTCTGAGCTGATAAATTTAACGATTGAACTAAAAATAATATTACTAAGAATCTTTTCATAAATCACTTTATACAATTAGCTATCAAATTTATAACTAATGATTTAATTAACAAGCATTAGCCTTATTTGACTTTCCAACTTCCTTTAATCCATCCGAATGTGCGTACTGCAAAATAGTACAGCCACCACCAAATAAAACCAGCTTCTCTCAAATTATCTCTAAAAAGCTTATCAGCTTGTTTTCGAGTTACATCAACTGTCTTTTTATACTGATTTATAGCATCGTGGAACATAGAAGCATAATATGTAATGGGTTTGCCAGTTGTAAGAACCATCATTCCATCAGGAGTTCCAAATGTAAACTGTAAAAAGTTAAATTTTGGCGTGCAACCATCCCAGGCAAATCCATTCCCATGAGTACCCTTTACTGTCATTTTACCATCAGATTCTATTAAAAACCAATCAGAATTAAAAGGCTTATTCAAAATCTTAGTTTGAATTGTTACATCTTCAGTTGAAACAAATTTATACGCTTTTGCACACATAGATAATACTTTTGGTTGGTTGAAATTAATACTTTTGGTTGAAAATAAAAAGGATGTTCAATATTGAACATCCTTTTTTGGATAGGCAACTACAACATACTTTTATACTTGTCGCAAAGTTTAAAGTATTTTAAATATTTTTCAGATGATTTACCAACTGATTCAATTTTTGCTTCGGTAATTTTGTAAGTACAATGCTCACCTGCAACTCCAGAAAAGAAAATTTCGTACTTTTCATCTCTTTCATCAACAAAAATAATATGTACCAAACGTTCATGCACATCTTTAGCAGCAAGACTTTTGTGGCACATCGGACAAAGAAAATCAACCTCATCTCCTTCTTCGACTTTAAAACTTGGATGAAGTACGCTAGTGTAGTCGCCAATTCTAGGATCCAAAAGAATAATTCCTGTTATATTATCCTTTTTCTTTACAGCAGCAAAAATGATATGCCCTGCAACCATCATATGCCCTTCACAATGAGGGCAAATAAAATCATTAAGCATGGTATACCCTCCATTGATTAATTCTTATAATATACGAAATTATTCGATGAATTTCAAGTAGTTAAGATAGTTTAAAAGATTCCTTTAATCTAACTCCTTTTTCTGTTTTATGCACTTCTGCGCATTCATTATATAAATCGTGCTGAAAAAATAAAGTGTATTTTTTTTCGGCAGCTTCATTCAGGAAATCTTCCTTTTCTTGTAACATATCCATTGGACGAACATCGTATGCCATATTCCAAACCAAGGGGATATGAGCTGTTGACGGAATTAGATCGGCCATAAAAACAACTGTTTTTTCTCCTGTATTTATAAAAGGAATCATTTGTCCTACAGTATGTCCATTATATAATCTGATGTTTATTCCGGGATATAATTCTGTATCCCTGCCTTGCCGGCCGGCAGGTTTTTCAATTAATTTCAGTTTTCCACTTTCCTGCATCGGTATTAAATTTTCTTTTAAAAACGCAGCGCCTTCTTGTTTATTTGGATTCATTGCCGATTCCCAATGCGGTTTACTTACCCAGTAAGTTGCGTTCTTAAATGTAAGCTCATAAGCCGTACGATCGTCATTGTATTTTACACCACCACCACAATGATCTGCATGAAGATGAGTAATTACCATATCTGTAATGTCATCAGGAGTGTAACCATGATTTTTTAAAGCTCCTTCAAGACCATCACCTCCATTTAAATATACATGACTAAAAAACTTTTTATCTTGTTTATCACCATATCCATTATCAATTAATATTACTCTGTCACCCGTATCAATTAACAATGATCGTAATGCCCAATTGCATAAATTATTCTCATCGGCTGGATATTTTTCCTGCCAAAGAATTTTTGGGACAACACCAAACATTGCTCCGCCATCAATTTTAAAATTTGTTATATGAATTGGATATAATTTCATAATTCAGGTTTTATTAATTCCATTTTTGTTTTAGTATCTTCACATTTTAAATACAAATATAGGAAATGAAAGTTCATTTTATAGCTATTGGCGGAAGTGCAATGCACAATTTAGCCATAAGTCTTTGCAAAAAAGGATATCAGGTAACCGGATCAGATGACGAAATTTTTGAACCTTCCAGAACAAGACTGGAGAATTATGGAATATTACCCAAATCTTTTGGATGGAATCCAGACAAAATCACTCCTGATCTTGATGCTATAATCCTAGGTATGCATGCTAGGATAGACAATCCTGAATTGAAAAAAGCCAAGGATTTAAATCTAAAAATTTATTCGTATCCTGAATATTTATATGAGCAAACGAAAAGCAAAAAAAGAATTGTTATTGGAGGAAGTCATGGAAAAACAACTATTACCTCCATGATAATGCATGTACTGAAATATCATAAAAAACAATTTGACTATATGGTTGGTGCTCAAATAGAAGGATTTGAAACCATGGTAAGTCTTACCGAAGATGCTCCAATTTCGGTATTTGAAGGAGATGAATATCTTTCTTCGCCAATTGATCCAAGACCTAAATTTCATCTTTACAAACCTCACATTGCTTTAATCAGTGGTATTGCGTGGGATCATATTAATGTTTTTCCAACTTTTGAAAATTACAAAGAGCAGTTCAAACTTTTTATTGAAAAAATTGAAGAAGGAGGTTCTCTTTTTTATTACAAAAATGATACTGTTTTAAATGAGCTTGTAAAAAACACGCATAATAAAATTAATCGAACAGCTTATTCTACACATTCATATACAAAAAGAAACAATCAAACTTTATTAATTAATATTGATAAAGAAATTCCATTGGAAATTTTTGGAGAACATAATCTTCAGAATATAAGCGGAGCAAAACTGGTTTGTAATCAAATAGGAATTACTGACAATGAATTCTATACCGCAATCTCCGAATTTAAAGGAGCTTCAAAAAGGCTTGAGGTTCTTGCTAAAAATGAGTCAAGTATTATATTTCGTGATTTTGCCCATTCACCATCAAAATTAAAAGCTACAGTTAATGCGGTAAAAGAGCAATTTCCTGAAAGAAATCTTCTTGCTATTATGGAGCTTCATACATTTAGCAGTTTAAATGCCGATTTCTTAAAAGAATATGCGGGATCAATGGATAAAGCAAATACATCCATCGTTTATTTTAATCCGGAGGTAATAAAACATAAAAAGCTAGAGCCAATTACCATAGAACAGGTTAGAGCATCATTTCAAAATAAAAGCTTAATTGTTTTTACCAGGCAAAAAGATTTGGTTGATTATATAAATGCATCAGAACTTTCCAGAAAAAACATTCTGTTTATGAGTAGCGGAAATTTTTCAGGAATGGATTTAATAAGTTATGCCAAATCCTTACTATAATAATTAATTTTCTCTATCAACATCGCTTGTACAATCAATTATTTTATTGATTATGCAAAAAAGATGAAAAAATATAAAAAAATATTTGCAAGAATAAAAAAATCATTTACTTTTGCACCACCAAGTTTCAGACTTGAATAATGGTCCGTTCGTCTAGGGGTTAGGACGCCAGGTTTTCATCCTGGTAACAGGGGTTCGATTCCCCTACGGACTACAAAAGTAATTATATAAGTTAACGGAGAAATTATGGCAAACCATAAGTCAGCAGAAAAAAGAGCAAGACAAAGCGAAAAATTAAGAGTTCATAATAAATATTATGCAAGATCTGCTCGTAATATGATTAAAGAATTACGTGCTTTAAAAGACAAAGATGAAGCACAGAAGTTTTTACCTAAGGTTACTTCAATGCTTGATAAATTAGCAAAGAAGAATATTATTCATGCAAATAAAGCTGCAAACCTTAAATCAAGCTTAACTATACTTGTAAATAGACTATAATATTACATTTATATAAAATTTTAAAGCCTTTCTTCATATGAAGAAAGGCTTTTTTATATAATACTTTTTATACCTTTATCGCCTTAATTTATTTTTCTAATTATGATTTCAAAAGTTTGTGTATTCTGTGCGTCAAGCCATAAGGTAGATTCAAAATACTTCGATGTAGCTGAAAAAACAGCTGAAGTTCTTACAAGCAATAATATAACTACTGTTTATGGTGGTGGGGCTGTTGGACTAATGGGAAAACTTGCCGATACAGCTATGGAAAAGCAGGGCAAGGTAATTGGTATTATTCCAAAATTCATGATGGACGTGGAATGGGGGCATAAAAACATTACCGAGCTTATCTTAGTTAAAGATATGCATGAGCGAAAAAAGAAACTTATTGAAGATATTGATGCAATTGTTATCTTGCCAGGCGGATCAGGAACTTTAGAAGAAACATTAGAAGTAATTACCTTAAAGCGACTAGGAAAGTTTACAAAACCCATTATTTTTATAAATACAGATGGCTTTTACAATAGTTTATTCCAATTATTTGATAAAATGGTTGAAGAAAAGTTTATGCGTGAAGAACATCGTCAAATGTGGACTTCTATTGACCAACCTGAAGAAATAATTAATGCTATTAAAGTCTCACCGGTTTGGGATGAAACGGCTATAAAAATTGCTGCTGTATAAAATACGTGAAGTCATTCCAGCATGCGCCGGAATGACTCCCATTTTTTGCATTTTTAATGATTAAAATCTTCTTCCAACAAATACAATATCATCAATCTGATCGTGATTCTTCATCCACTCCAGAATATACTCTTCAAGATATGTTCCTTGTTCATCCATATTTTTATCTTGTATAGCAAGTAACAAATCTTTCATATTCTTTTTACGGAGTTTGCGACCATCTTCGCCTCCAAACTGATCAGCATAACCATCAGAGAAAATATAAAATGCGTCTCCTTTCTCTACCTTAATTTCATGATTGGTAAATTTCTTGTTTTCATGAATGGTTGTCATTCCTATTGGGAAACGATCTGCTTTAATTTCTTCCAATTCTCCGGCACGTATTCTGATTAAAGGATTATAACCTCCTGAATATTCAAGAATCTGAGTGTCTTTATTATAACACATTAAAGCTAAATCCATACCGTCATTCACAACTCTTTCACCTTTAACATTCTTTTGATGCAGAGCATTAATAATTTCTAAATCTAATTGATCAAGAATTTTTGCAGGTTCAAGAATTCCGTATTCACGAACAATCTTTGTTAACATACTGGATCCAAGAATAGATAGGAATGCTCCTGGAACTCCATGACCTGTACAATCCACTGCTGCAATCATTTCTTTATTCCCAATAGTTTCTATCCAGTAAAAGTCTCCACTAACAATATCTTTTGGTCTGAAAAAGATAAATGTATCATCGTAAGGAATTTCAGGTGGCAATACTGCTGTTTGTATTCGTTTTGCATATCGAATACTATCCGTGATATCTTTATTCTTTTTCTCAATCTCTATACTTTTCTGAACAACTTCTGCAGTACGCTCCTCAACTTTTTCTTCAAGAATTTTCTTTTCTTTAATTAGGTTTTTCTCTCTTACTTTAATATAAGATACAATGCCAATAATGCCCAATGCTATAACAGAAAGAATAAACCACCATGTTTTATAAAACGGAGGTTTAATAGTAAACACATAAGTAACTGGTTCAGAATTCCATACTCCAGCACTATTTTTGGCTTTAACATTAAAGGTGTATTTTCCTGGTGCTAAAGAAGAATATGTTGCATCCGTTTGTCTTGTCACTGGACGCCATTCTTTATCGGCTGGTTCCAGCATAATTTGATACTGCACAGCATCTGGATTATTCAAACATATACTGTTGTATTCAAAAATAATATCATTTTCAAGATAGTTTAAAGTTTGATTGCTGATCATTTCTCTTTTTTCACGATTAATCAGCATTTTATCAATATGCGTTAAGGGCTCAGGCTCTGCACAATAATCCATTTTTGGTTGGTATTTAGTAACTCCTTTAACAGTACCAAACCATAAGTTTCCGTCTTTATCTTTAAATGTTGCATTATCTTTGGCTTCTATTCCTGTAAAACCACTCTTTTCAGTGTACACATGAATATTCCCGTTGATATCAATTTTATTCAATCCACGACTGGTTCCAACAAAAATGTTATTCTTATCATCGATATTTAGCTGAGTTATTAAATTTGATAATAATCCATAATTCGATCTAATTACTTTTTCACCATCACAAACAAGTATCCCTTTTGTAAGTGTTCCGATTAAGATATTACCATCTTTATCTTCAACCATACATTTTGGTGTAAACATTCCATCAAACTCAACTTTTTTAAATGTTGTACCTTCGATAATATTTAAGCCCTTGTTATTTATACCAACCCAGACACGATCTTTGGAGTCGACATAAATTGCAGATATATCTTTCCCATTTAATCCATCAACTTGTGATAGCCGAGTACTTTGATCCTCCTTGATATCATAATAAATAAGTCCTTCCATTGTTCCTACCCAAAGTTGATTGTTATTATCAACATCCATAGCTGTAACAATATTATTGCTAACATATCTGTTAATAACAGGATTATATTCAAAACGCCCGGATTTGTAATTGAACATACTTACACCATTGTCGTTGGTACCAATCCACATATTATTATTAATATCTCTTTTTAAATATCTGATTTGATCGCCAATGTTATTTGATTTCATATCATAATGTGCGAACTTAATTCCATTTTTTCCTGATGTAGAATTAAATACTGAAATCCCTTTATTGGTTCCAATCCAGTATTTTCCTCCCTTATCCTGGGATACTGCCCAAACTTGCTGATTTATTAATCCGTCTTCTTCACCATAAGTAACAAATCTTTCCCCTTTAAATATTGCAATACCATGTTCATGAGTTGCAATAAGAATATTTCCTTCAAAATCTTCTTTTATTTTCCAGATTTTAAGATCAAATAAACCATTAGAATTATTAAATGTTTTTATCTTTCCATCGCTTACTTTTGAGACTCCACCTCCCCATGTTCCGATCCAAATATTTCCTTTACTATCTTCCGTTATCGTACTAACCCAATTTTTGGCAAGGCCATCACGTGTATCGTATATCTTATACTCATTTTTTTCTTTTATGTAACGATATAATCCCCCATGATAACTACCAATCCAGATATCACCTTTTTTATCTTCATGCATTGAAGTAATTGCAAAGTAGGTTGATAAACCTTCCGGTACATATTTTTCAAAAGAATTATTTTCAGAATTGTATTTTCTAATTCCGTTATCAGTAATAAAAAATAATGAATCTCCCTTAGCAGTACAACCTGAAATAACTATATCACTTAAACTTCCTCCCATATATTGTTGATATTCTATTTTTTCAGGATCAAATTCATAAGGATTATCTATCCTAACCAACCCATCTCCATATGTTGTTACCCACAAAGCACTTTTATTGTCCAAGACAAATGATGTCACATCAGAGCTTAATGAATCTGTAACAGGATGAATTTTAAAACCTTCACCATCGAAAAACGAAACTCCGCCCGATTGATGTCCCATCCAAATATTACCTTCCTTATCAACCAACAGCGCTTTTATTCCTCCCTGTGCTAATCCATCTTCAGAAGTATAATTTACAAAATGCACTCCGTCAAATTTTGATACGCCACCTTCAGTTCCAAGCCATAGATAACCTTGATTATCCTGAATAACAACAAAAACCTTTGATTGTGAAAGACCTTCTTTTACACCGTAATAGTCAAAATGGTAAGTTTGAGCATTTAAAATAGTTGTACTTAGCAGTAATACTGCATAAAAAAAAGTTATTCGCTTAAAGAAGCGAATAACTTTTTTAGTTTTCAGAATATGTGATAATATCATATTTTAATTTTTTGTTATCTTTCTTTTGATATAAAAAAGAATGTTCCTCCTTCATCTTCTAATCCATCGATTTTACCAAATTGTGGTTTTTGCATACCACCTTTTGCAACAGCTACTGTAACTTTTGAAACAATATTCTCAATTGGTAAACAAGCATTAGGATTGTTTCTTAATGTGTTTGCAAAAGTTCTTGTAAATTGCGAATTATCAACTGCTAACTCATATCCTGCAGATGAAAACACTTGAGATGATTTAAATTTTGTAGCTTCCCAGTCGCCACAATCACGATCCTTTAATCCTGAACGCATTGCCTGATAGAAAGTAGGACCAGACTCACAAGCATCTGTAATTACAAGCGTGTGTGTTACGAAAGTGGCATAAGACTGTAATGCTGCTTTTAAAGTGCTTATATTAAAATAAGTAAACTCATCGTCACGCTTTGCATCTGTTGGAACCCAATATCCTATATCATTTATAAATTTACCATGTCCGGCATACCAAACAAGAAGTGAATTAACCTGGTTAGCTTTAACCAAATCTCTAAGTTCAATTGCAAAGAATCTTTCTAAATCGGCTTTTGACATGTTTTGCTTATGAATAATATTATGAACCTTATAATTTGCCAAGGCAGCTTTCATCATACTTACATCTTTTACCGGGCCTTCAAGACTTGCAAATGTACTGTATTTAGAATTTTCAATAAATACAACCCATGTTTTACCCATTGGGTTTGCGGCTGAAATTTCTAATCCTTCACGATTTATCATAAACACTTTTTCAGTAATATTTCCGTATATATCCTCAGCTTTTACAATAAATTTATTTTTATTAGCAATATCTATTGTAGCATAAAATTCCGGATTAGCAGCATCAACAGAATAACTTGCTGTCATATTATCAACAATAATACTCTTAATCTTGTTTTCATCAGTGATTCTTCCTTCTACATATAACTTACGATTATCCACATCGAGGTATATCTCTCCTGTAGATGATGCAAATGGTGCAATTAAGCTAACTACTGGAGGATTAATTTCTGTTCGATTCATTTTATATGTAACTGCCGAAACATTATTGTAAATATCTGCAACAGCAATAGAAACTGTTTCTTTTCCGGTTACATTTATCGTAACAGAAAATTCATTGCTTTTTCCATTTTCGTCAAAAGCAACGTCTTTATCGTTAACCTTTGCATATTTAATTTCACTTTCGTCAGCAATAAGTCCTTTTAATGTTACCTCAACAGCATCTTCAACAATATTTATTGAGTACCCTTCTCTTTCAACAGGTTCTGTAAATGACAGAACCGGTTTGTTACTTTCACGATTTAGCTCATATAAACGGCTCTTTACAGTTTCTAATCGATCTTTAGCATCTTTATCATCGTCAGACATTTTAGCATACATCTGATAATCTGCAATTGCTTTTTCGTACTGCGTAATTTCTTCATTCGATTTTGCACGATGGAAATATGCTAATGCATTTTTTGAATCGATTGAAATAACCTTACTAAAATCGTTTATTGCACTTTGATGCTGATTAAATTCCTGATAATAAATTCCTCTTGCGAAAAATGCTTCTGAATCATCAGGTGAGAAAATAATCATTTTAGACAAATCATTTATTGCACTTGGATAGTCAATTTTCTCTTTGTAAATCTTACTTCTTGTCCATAAAGCTTCTTTACATTTTGAATCGATACTTAAGGCTTTAGTACAAATAGCCAATGACTGATCATATTTTTTAGCTTTTAATAAAACATCTCCTAAAAGAACATATGATTCCAACATATTAGGTGATTTCTCTATTGATTTTCGAAGATCAGTTTCTGCAGCATTATAACTTTTAAGCTTATCGTTAATAAAACCTTTCCAGTAATAATTCTCAGCTGTTTCTGCAAGATCTACAAGGCTATTACTTTCTTTTAATGCCTGATCATATTTCTCTAAAGCGATATATGAATTCATTTTGTATTTATAAGCATTAATATGCTTTTTATCCAATGTTGTAACTTTTACAAGCATAGGAATTGCCTCTTCATATTGCTCTAACTCATAGTATAATCTACCTGCATTGTAATAAATACTTTCATCTTTTTCATCAAAGGCAGTAGCTCTCTTGTAATCACTTGCTGCATCCTCTTTTTTACCTGCTTTTTCATATGCGTCAGCTCTTGCAACATAAGCTTCAGTATATTCAGGATTTTCTTCAATCACTTTGGTAAACTGAGCAATAGCATCCTCATAGTTACCTGATGCAACAAAGTCTTTACCCGTTGTATATAGCTTAGGACTACACCCTGCTAATACAAATAGCGCAAGCAGTATTGGGGTGAAAACCAACATTCGTTTTAATCTAAATTTTCCCATATTGTTTGAGTTTTAAAATTTTCAGACCTATTTATTTCAAGATACTTATAATCTTATCAAATTTACAAAAGCTTTTAATTAATTGGAAATTTTATGACTAATCAATTCATTTTATTGATTAAACACCTCAGAATTCTTGATGAATGTTAATTTTACATCTCCCAACGATTCGCATTTCAGGTCTTTAACATTTATTACTGGTGCTTTTACACCAGCATAAAAGTTCATACTTCCATAAAAAATCCGAGCTTCATCCCAATTATTACTTTTTATAAATGAATTTAATACCTTTTCGCCACCCTCAACAATTACAGATTGAATATTCCTTTTGTGTAAAGCACTCAGTAGCTGAGTATAAAAATATTTAGAATAATCAATAAATTCAATGCCAACATTTGACTTCAAACCTCTGTTTTCCTGATCCTTATTATACGTATCAGCAATAATTAATGTTTCAGCTTTATCGTTAAAAACTTTCTGATTATTTTTTAGTTTTAGATTACGATCAAGAATTACTCTTAGGGGATTCTTTCCTTTCCAATCTCTTGCTGTTAATTCAGGGTCATCAGCAATAACAGTATTTGTTCCCACTAATATAGGCTGCTATTAAGATATCAATTTATACACCAATCTGTTGGACAATTCATTTGTAATCGATACAGGTTGCTGAGAATTATTATCTCTTTCTTTATCAATAAACCCATCTTTAGTTTCAGCCCATTTTAGAATAATATATGGGCGTTTTTTTTCATGAAAAGTAAAGAATCGTTTATTCAGCTCTCTTGCTTCAGCTTCAAGCACTCCTGTTATAACATTACAGCCTACATCCCGAAGAATTTTTATTCCTTTACCTGAAACATGAGCTGCGCTATCAATAGTTCCAATTATAACGTTTGGTATACCAAGCTCGGCAATTAAATTTGCACAAGGTGGCGTTTTACCAAAATGAGAGCAAGGTTCAAGACTTACATATAAAGTTGATTTTTTCAGCAAACTCTTATCTTTCACTGAGTTTATAGCATTTACCTCTGCATGAGGGAGTCCAATTTTGGAATGATATCCTTCTCCAATTATTTTATTATCGCAAACAATAACTGATCCTACCATTGGATTCGGGGCTGTATTTCCTAAACCCAAACTTGCCAGTTCAATGCATCTTTGCATATATTTTTCATGAACAGTACTATTGATCATACAAATTATTTAATTTTGAACCATGGACGAAAATTATACCATAAAGAAAACAATTTCATATATAAAAACCGAATTAAAAGATCTTTACCCGGTAAACGAAATTAATAGTTTCATAAATCTGATATTTGAAAAATATTTAAACTATTCAACGATAAAGGTTCATACATTACAAGAACAGGAAATATCAAAAGATATATTTAAGAAGATTCTTACTGTTACAGATGAACTTAAATTGCAAAGACCCATTCAATACATTCTTGAAGAAGCACACTTTTACGACCTGAAATTTACTGTATCACCTGCTGTTCTTATTCCAAGACAAGAAACAGAAGAACTGGTTGACTGGATAATTAAAGAAAATTCTAATCAGGAAATAAGAATTCTTGATATAGGAACCGGATCAGGATGTATCGCAATTTCTCTGGCGAAAAATTTACCTAAGGCAACCGTTTTTGCTTCTGATGTTTCTTTAAAAGCACTTGAAATAGCGAAATTTAATAGTAAATCAAATAATATTGAATTGCATTTCTTGCAATTTGATATTTTAAATCCATCATCTTGGGCAAATGAAACGTTTGATATTATAGTAAGTAATCCTCCATATGTAACTGAAAGAGAAAAGAAGCTAATGCAAAAAAATGTTCTTGAATTTGAACCTGAATTAGCTTTGTTTGTTCCCGATAATAGCCCATTGATCTTTTATAATAAAATAATCGATTTTGGGAAAAAGTATTTAAATCCAGATGGGGAAATTTACTTTGAGATAAATGAAGCCTTTGGAAAAGAAACTGCATTATTATTTAATGAGAACATATTTCAGAATGTTTCTTTAAAAAAGGATCTAAATGGAAAAGACAGAATGCTCAAAGGGAAATTAAAATAAATATTTATGTCTAAACCAAAAAAGACTATTTCTATAAAAGGAGCCATTTCTAAAGCTCAGTATCTGTGTGCTGAAAAGGAAAAATGCATTTATGATATTCGAGTAAAACTTTATGATTGGAAACTACCGGATGTTGATCACGATGCTGTAATTGAGCAACTGGTAAAAGAAAAATTTATTGATGAGAAAAGATATGCTTTGTATTATACAAAAGACAAAATAGTTCATAATAAATGGGGACGAATTAAAATTGCATTTGCTTTAAAACAAAAAAAAATTAAAGATGAATTTATAAAGAATGCATTTGATAATTTCTCTGAAATTGAATATGAAAATATCCTGAAAAAAGAATTACATAAAAAAATGAACACTATAAAAGATAAAGATGAATACACTATAAAATCTAAGCTTTTAAGGTTTGCAGCTTCAAGAGGGTTTGAAAATGGCAAGGTATTTGATATAATATCAGAAATTATAAAAACGGAATAAAGTAAAAAGTGATAAACTGTTTAAATATTGTACTTAAAAAATTATTTGCTTATATTGAGTCGCAGTAAATTAAAATTTTAAAATATTTTAACCAAAACATTACCAATTATTTAGAATTTAACAAAATGCTTTTTATATAAAAAACTAACAATTAAAAACTTAAAATATAATCAATTACTAAATTCAAAAATCGAAATTATGAAAACTAAATTTTACAAACCATTGGGTTTACTTTTAGCAGGTGCTGTTGTTTTTGGAAGCACATTTACAAGTTGTAAATCAAAAGAAGAAGTTTCTAATGTTAAAAACGAAACTTTAATTGAGGTTTATTGTTCAGGTCCTGATTACAGAAGTGATAAAAATAATTTCCGTGCAAATTCAATCGGAGAAAGCTCTGACCAGGTTACTGCTCGTAAAAAAGCTATGAGTAATGCTAAAGCTGATTTAGCAGGTTTAATACAAACCGTTATTAAAGGAACTACTGACAACTATGTTAATTCAAGAGAATTTAACAATGTAGAAGAAGTTGAAGAAAGATTTGAATCTTTAACTCGTGAAGTTTTAAATCAACAATTAAACAACATTAAAGTAATTTGCGAAAAGCAAACTATTACTAAAGAAAGTCGTTACAAAACATATGTTGCTATTGAAATGAGTGTTGATGCTTTAGAAGAAGCTTTAAACAACAAACTTTCAAAAGATCAGAGATTAAAAGTTGATTATGACTACGAAAAGTACAAAGAAACTTTCGATAAAGAAATGGAAAAAATGGAAAATGGGAATTACTAATTGCTAATTTCATGATAAAAAAAGGGAGCTGTCGCTCCCTTTTTTTATTGTCTACACTTCTCCATACTTCGACAAGCTCAGTATGACATTGCTCAGTATGACATATTAAGTTATAGAAAGTTGTCATATTGAGCCTGCCTGTCGGCAGACAGGTTTATCGAACTATTCTCATGCGAAGCATAAATATGAGCAACCTTTTTTACTTTTTGAACAGTGCTTTTTTGTTCTTATTATCTTTGTCTGTCGTGACTTTTATACTATTTTTGTGCTTTACTAAATTATAATTAATTCTTATGATTACTTCTGATCAGCTTAAAGATATTGAAAAGCGCCTTAATGCGCTGAGGAGGTATCTTTGACATCGAAAATAAACTAATTCGTATTGAAGAAGAAGAAGAGAAAACCCAATCGCCAGATTTTTGGAATAATCCTAAAGAAGCAGAAAAACAACTAAAACATATCTCTCAATTAAAAGAATGGACAAATTCTTTTAAAGAAATTGAAACTCAAGTTGATGAAGTGAAAATTGCTGTCGATTTTTACAAAGAAGGAGAAATTGAAGAGTCTGAAGTTGATAAACTTTATACAAAAGCCATTGAGCTGACAGAAAAGCTGGAACTCAAAAATATGCTTCGAAAAGAAGAAGATATATTGGGAGCTTATTTGCAAATTAATCCGGGAGCTGGTGGAACTGAAAGTCATGATTGGGCCGAAATGCTAATGCGAATGTATATTCGTTGGGGAGAACGTAACAATTATAAAGTAAGAGAAGTAAATTATCAGCCTGGTGATACTGCCGGAATTAATACTGTTACTTTAGAATTTTCAGGTGAGTTTGCTTATGGATACTTAAAAAGTGAAAACGGGGTTCACAGATTAGTTCGTTTATCACCATTCGATTCAGCAAATCGCCGTCATACTTCTTTTGCTTATGTTTATATATCACCTGTTGTTGATGAAACCATTGAAATAAATATAAACCCAGGGGACATTACATGGGATACTTTCCGCTCAAGCGGAGCAGGCGGGCAGCATGTAAATAAAGTTGAAACAGCTGTTCGATTACGACATGCGCCTACTGGAATAGTAATTGAAAATCAGGAAACAAGATCGCAATTAAACAACAAAGAAAATGCACTTAAGATGCTAAAATCGCAGTTGTACGAACTTGAACTAAGAAAGCAAATAGAAGAGAAAGCAAAAATTGAGGGTGAAAAGAAAAAAATTGAATGGGGATCACAAATAAGGAATTATGTTTTACATCCATATAAAATTATTAAAGATGTAAGAACTAATTTTGAAGCAGGAAATGTTCAAGATGTATTGGACGGAAATCTGGATGGATTTATTAAAGCATATTTAATGGAATTCGGAGGGAAATAATAAATCAGAATTTTTTAATTATAAAATATCAAGCCTAAAAAAAAACGTATCATGAAAAACTATCTTATTATTTTATTACTCGCAATTACTCTTTTCTCATGTAACTCAGGATATAGAAACGCAGAATCAACTATTAACGAAGAAGATATGACCCGAATTGTTTTAGAATTTGCTTCTGATGAATTCCAAGGCAGAAAACCTTTTACTGTAGGAGAGGAAAAAGCTGTTGAGTTTTTGGTGAGAGAATATAAAAGGATTGGTCTGGAACCAGCAAATAACGGAAGCTATATCCAGGAAGTTCCTATGGTTGAAGTTACTGATTCTCCTGATAAAAGAATGAAAATTAATCTTTGGAATGCCTCAATTGAACTAAATCATAAAGACGATTTTGTAGCATTTTCAAAGCAATTAACTGACGAAATAAAAATCAGAAATTCTGAAATGATCTTTGCCGGTTATGGAATTGTTGCTCCGGAATATAACTGGAACGATTATGAAGGATTAAATGTAAAAGGAAAAACTGTTGTTGTTCTTGTAAACGACCCTGGTTTTGGGACTGATGATAAAAGTTTCTTTAAAGGAAACGAAATGACCTATTACGGTCGATGGACATATAAATATGAAGAAGCTGCAAGGCAAGGAGCAAAAGGAGTTTTAATAATTCATGAAACTGAACCGGCAGGATATCCTTGGAGTGTAGTTTTAAATGGGGCAATTCAACCAAAACTTTATTTACAGCCTGAAGATAACTATATGTCGATGTGTGCAATGGAAGGTTGGCTTACTTTGGATGCTGCAACAGAACTCTTTTCTTTAGCAGGATTGAACTTATCAGAATTAAAAGAAAAAGCTAAAACACCTGGGTTTAAGGCAGTAAGAATGAGATCCAGAGTGAATCTGAATATTAAAAGCACGCATAAATTTGCAGTTTCAAGAAATGTAATCGGCATTTTACCTGGTACAGAGCGTAAAGACGAAGTAATTATATACTCATCACACTGGGATCATCTTGGAATTGGACCTGTTGTAAATGGAGATTCAATTTATAACGGTGCTGTAGATAACGGTACAACTACAGCCTGGATGTTGGAGATAGCAGAAGCTTTTGCCCACCTAAGAAAAAAACCTCTAAGAACAATTATGTTCTTTTCACCAACTGCAGAAGAGCAAGGACTAAAAGGATCAGAATATTATGCGAAAAATCCTCTTTTCCCATTAAACAAAACGGTTGCTAATATCAATAATGATTTGATGTTACCTTATGGTCCGTATAAAGATGTAATGATAACCGGTTACGGTCAATCCGAACTGGAAGACTATGTAGTTAAGTTTGCAGAAAAATATGATCGCTATGTAATGCCCGACCCAAATCCGCATACAGGAATGTATTACAGAGCCGACCATTTTAGCTTCGCAAATGCAGGAGTTCCTGCTCTATTTGCAAGAGGAAACTGCGACAGTAGAGAACATGGTAAAGAATGGGCACTTAAAAAAGAAAAAGACTGGTTAAATAACAATTACCATAAACAAGCCGATCAGTACGATCCGGAAACTTGGACATTTGAAGGAATTGTTGAAGATGCCCAATTATTTTTCAGAATTGGTTTTGAATTAAGCAACGAAACTACTTTTCCTGAGTGGAAAGAAGGATCAGAATTCAGAGAAAGACGACTTAAACAAATGCAAGAAGAGTAAAATCTGATCAATTGTAAATGATCAAAAATGTACTATCTTTAATTTTTTATTGAAAAATTCTGATATTAAGAGGGTGTCCAAAAAGTCCTAAAACTGTCATTCCCTTGAAAAAGGGAATCTCTTATTTAACAGCAAACAAATTGTTATGAGATCCCCAATCTAGTTGGGGATGACAAGAATGACTTTTTGGACAATCTCTTTGTATTTGGATAAGGTAGATATTACAAGATCTTTTTTAATCTAACAATATGAAAAGAAGCAACTTATTTTACATTTCGTTTAGTTTTATTGCCTATTTTCTCGTTTTATATTTATTGTATTTTTTTGAAGCGAGGCATCCAGAATCAAATATGGATTCGTTTATAAATACAATTTGGTACTCCATTGTTACACTAACAACAGTCGGGTATGGAGATTTTTATCCTGTTACAATTCCAGGCAAAATGATTAGTCTTGTTTTCGTTATGGGTAGTCTTGGAATATTAGGATTCTTAATTAGTCAGTTAAATTACAAAATTCAAAAGTATATGGAAGCAAAAAAATACGGACTCAACGGTGTTAATATTTCAGGGCACACCGTAATATTTGGTTTAAATAAATTTTCGTCGCAGGTTTTAGCTGAAATTCTTCCTGTAGGAAAACAAGTTGTTATTGTAAGTAACAATAAAAATGATTTAGATATACTTTTTGATAAATATAAAGATTCTAAAAACCTATTTCTGTTTCACTGTGAATATGATAATTATTCCGATTTAGAGAAAATAAACATTAGCACTTCGAATTGCATATATGCAAGCTTCCTCGACGATTCAGAAACACTGGTTCATGTTTTGAACTTACAAAGTAAATATAAGGATACAAAAATTATTGTTAATCTGAATAAACCATTTTTAAAAGAGACTTTTAACAATGCAGGTGTAATGTTTTCTATTTCGCAAGAAGAAATTGCCTCAAAATTAATTGCCAGTTACATTTTTGAACCCAATGCAGCAGCCTTAACCGAAGAATTAATGACCAGCTCTATTTCTGAAGGAACTGTTGATATTCAGGAATATGCAATAGTAGAAGGCAATCCTTTCGTTAATATTTCTTATAATGAAAGTTTTCAGTTATTAAAACAAAAATACAATTCTGTTTTGTTGGGTATTTATAAAAATAGCACACAAACCCTTTTGAAAAATCCAGAAAAAGATGTTATAATTGAGCTAAACGACCGTGTAATATTTTTAGCCGATTCTGAAAAAACAGAAGCAATTGAAAAAGATTTTAAAATTAAACAGGGAGCATAAGAATTCCTAAAATTTAAATTGACCTGTTTGCTAATTCCACCAAGGGTGAAATATCAGTGTTGAATCATACACATATTTCTCGCTCATTTTTTCTGGCTTAAGCCAAGGAGATTGCACTGTCCTTATTTCTGTAAATAGGATTGTATCTCCTGAAATATATCCTGATGTAATATAATTATTTAATTTCCAGTCAGCTGCATTTACATGCTCTACCTCAATAATACTATCAGTTATACGATAACACCATTCATTGTATTTAATATTTAATATTGAAATTGAGTTCGGATATTCATTCATTTTAAAACTTTCAACTACGTTACCATTATTTAAGAACGTATAAAATTCATATCTTTCATTATGATCTTCATGAACATAACTCCCTTTACATTTAACTGCAGAACAGTCATTTACATAAGGCGTTTTTTTCAATTTATAAAATTTACTATAAAATTCAATACTTGTAATTTCTTTATTATACACTTTCCTTGCTGCCCTGTTGTATCTCATTAAGCGAATACTACAAGCTGAAAGCATTGTTAATATGAAAAATAGTAGAAATAATATGACCAATGATTTTTTCATTTTACCACAATGGCTGAGCTGTTAAAGTAGAATCATAAATACATTTAACGTTAATCTCCTTCGGTTTCAACAAGGGAGATTGTATTGTTCTTACTTGTGTTAAAAATATTGTATCTCCAGAAATATATCCTGATTTAATATGGTTATATAAATTCCAATCATGCACATTATAATATTCCAGTTCAATTTTATTATTATCTAAAATTCTATAACAATGTTCTCCAGCAAATTTATTTATCATAGAAATTGAATTAGGATGATTTTCCATTTTGGAACTTCCTGCAGCTTTTCCATTTTTTGAAAACTTGTAAAAGCGATACCATCCGTCATTATCCTGATAAGCGTATGCTCCCTTGAACTTCACTAGACCACTAGTATCCTTTTTATACTCTTTTCTAAATGTATAAATCTTTTGATCAAATTCATCCTGTGAAATTTCTTTATTCTCGAGTTTTTTAACCGCCATTTTATATTTCATTAAGCGAAATCCACATCCCGATAATAAAATAAAAAATAAAATAAACAGTAAGAGTAATGGTTTCTTCATGATATATATTTAATCTTCTTTATTGCTGTTTTTTCGGATTCTCTTTCTTCCTTAAAAAATCATCTTCAGAAACTTTTTTCTTTTTCATCTTATATTCAAGATATTTCATTAATTGCTCCTGAGTATTTGGGTAAGGCACAAATAATCGATGAAATGGATATATATTTTTGTCATACTTGTCTTCCACTTCCATAGAATCATGCATTTTATTCGATGGCCAAAAAGTTTCCGCTCCCGATCGAATCATTGTTTCATTAATTCCTAATTTGTCATTCGTGAAACTTAATCTTTCTCTTCCGTTATTTAATAGTAAATCATAAATATTCTGATTATCATAATGATGATCACCAATTAAAAGATCATCATGGAATGTTGCTTTTTCATTCGATTTTCCATAATACATGTCATTTGCCCAATCAAGCTTATTATCGCCAATTTGCAAACTTCCATTTATTCCTGCTGATCGAAACTGATCGGAGCCCGGTCCAAAAAAAGGAAACTTCTTAGTGTCATTATAAGAATTCAACGCAAAAGCTCCACCAATACGCACACCTACACCGCTAATACGCTGATGACGTCTGGAGCCGTCACTGTTTATTCCTGAACTAAGAATAAAGGTTCCTCCCATTGTAATTGAATTCTTAAATGGATTCTGAACACCTGTTCCTGCCTGATCAATATATAAATTCAAAGGAATTTCTGGAGCATCTTTGTACCCAAGTGTTAGCGATGGCGATAGTGCAAATTCAAGCAAGTTAGGACTGCTTTTCGATGTGCCTGCACCTCCGCGAATGAAAGTTAAAGTAGCATTTGCTCCAATCATTCCAAATTCGCTTAATTTTTTAGATAATCCTCCGTACAAACTTATACTAAAACCTCCCGAAAGCGAATAAGTTAGTTTTATTCCACCACCGCCACCAATATCTCCTTGAAAATTATCATATCCTCCACCTCCATTATCCTTCGCCTGTGCAACTTGCTCAGTCATATCTCTTTCTGCAGGCCAAACAACATTATCTTTTTTCATTTGAATGCCTGCATCTTTTCCATCTTCGTTCCTTTTTTCTTCCTTCGCAAACATCTGTGCAGTTTCATTGCCGGTAGAACTATTATTAAAAACACCAAATCCCTGATCTACTTTTTGATTATTAATCCAATCCAGTTGCGCCTGCGGATCAATTTTCTTTTGCAGCTCATTTGAATGATTGCTACTTGTATTTTGATTTCGACTTCGGTTAATAAAGGATTTCGACATGCTTTCTCTTATTCTTCTTTTTTGAGTATAACAAATATAAAAATATCATCAATATTTTCTGTTTTCTGACACTGAATTTTCAATTCTATTCTAAAAGCCAAGAATCTATCCCTTTAAGACAAACTCTTTGTTAATTAATTTATTTTTACCATACTTCTTTTAGTTTAAAATCTCTGGATTGTTTATCAAATTTTGCTGTAAATATTTTTATAGAATAATTAAGGGTAGTAGTATCAATAAAAAAACCTTCATCCAAAGGCTCTGTTGTAAACAACTTTTGTTCTGCTGTATTAAAAATATAATATTGTGTATAACCTACAGGTGAAGAGTAAAATTCAAAGAAATAATTATTTTCATATAGAAACAGATAGTTAAAATCCTCAAAATAAACAGCATCAATAACACATGAATTATAAATATTAGTCGAGTCATTTAACAACAATATGTTAAAAACTAATTCTGATTCATAAAAATCTTTTAAAGATTCATCAAAATCAAGTTGTACAAAAGTTAACCATTTAAGGTCATCAACTCTTAACTTTTTCACATTAATTATACCAGAATCAGGATAAGTTTCAGGAATTAGCTTAGACTTTTTAAGTAAACTTATTACTTCCATATTATATATCTGTTGTTCTTTATTTTTTAAATCAGTATTGTCTTCCATAATTTTATTTGGATTTTCACTGTTTATTTTTTCTGCATTTTCTTCAATTTTGCTATCTGCATTACTGTTATCTTTTGAATCCTTTACTGTACATGAAACAATAAAAAACTGGATTATTAAAACAAAATATAAGTATTTCATAATTAATACTGATTTTTAGAATATTTATCTGGTAATGGATATATAAGAGTTTGTTTTGAAGTATTATAATCCTGTTTCATTTTACTTGCAACACTTCCATCATCATTATATACTGTCTTAATAACACCTGTTGTAGATTGGTTTGCATTGTTATCAGCACTTGTAAACGATACATTATCGTATGCATCATTAGGACTTAATCTGCTTTCCTTTTTAATTATTCCGCTTGCTTTTATTTCGGTTCCATATTCGAAGTGTAAATGAACATCATCACCAGACATACCCATAGCATTCCCTGATATGCCTATTTCCCCTATCTGTGTTCCTTCGTCAACATCATCTCCTTCCTTCACACTTGTTTTTTTAAGATGCCCATAAAATGAATAAGTTATTTTTAAGAAATCAAGGACCTCTTTTGTATTACCATCTTCAAATGTTTCTTCTCTTAAATATGCTTTTGTATGTTTAATAGTTACATAATGTCCGTATCCTGAAGGACTATTACCAATTTTTACAACTTTCCCTGATTTTACTGAATAAACTGGATCGCCAACTTTACCATACAAATCATGACCACCGTGGTACTTAGTTCCATTATTTCTTACGTTACCCGGACCTAAATTACTTGCTCTATTTTTTCGTATTTTCATATCTTTCACAGGATTCCCCGAATACTTCTGTATTCCATATCCCTTACCATGAACTTCAGCTATATTACCATTAGCTGCCTTAACTCCCATTACATCGGCTTCCTTTTCCAAATCCGGATTGCTATTTAAAGACATCCCTTTCCTTTGAACCTCATCCTTGGCAGACATTTGTGCTACGTCGTTACCAGACTCTCCTTGTCCAACAGACAAGTCGTTATTAAAAACACCAAAGCCTTGATCTACTTTCTGATTGTTAATCCAGTCCAGTTGCGCCTGCGGATCAATTTTCTTTTGCAGCTCATTTGAATGATTGCTACCTGTATTTTGATTTCGACTTCGGTTAATAAAGGATTTCAACATACTTTCTCTTATTCTTCTTTTTTGGGTTTAACAAAAATAAAAAAATTAAGGCTTCTTTACGATAATTCTATAATTACTATAATGAAACTCATCAACCTTAGAAGCTAAACTATAATTACAGTTTATAATTATTATTGAGTCCATTTTATTTACATTAAATATTACGTTTTTATATGTGGCATCATTTAAATAAAGAGAACCAATATAAATGGAATCTGATACAAACAAATCATAATTATAGTTATCTATTCCAACTTTATATAGTGAATAATATAGAGTTTTATTTGCTTCATCAAGGTAGGTTAATTGTTTTTTATGAATAAATGTATGTTCTGAAAATTCACAACTTATTATACCAAAACTCGAAATAAAAAAAAATAGTATTAAAATATACTTTAATCCACTGGCATCCTTTTTGCTATTTCCAGCCACCATTCTTTTGAAAATCTTTTTATTTTTGATATTCTCTCTGCTTCCTCTTTTTTGTACCATTCTTTATAAATTTTTAATCCTTCTTTGTTATGTTCTATATCACTCCATGTAAACGCTGTATTATCACTACCATTTAATGCTTCTAACATTAATCCGTTTTGTCTGTCATTAATAATCAATCCTCGTATTTCGTTCATTGCAGGGATTAATTCTGCCATTTCTTCACCATATTTTGCTCCAATTAAAAAAGTGCCAATTTTATGTTCAAGTGCATTTACTTCTGGTGTTCCGTCAGAGATCATTGAATCTCTCCAGGCAACAATATGAAATGCATCTTTTGTTGGTGGTGACATTTCTATAACTTTTGCTAGCCAACCACTTCTTTCAAATTCTATCTTTCTGCAATTACAGATGAAATAATCAACTCCATAATCCTCATCTTCAATATACTGCATAAAAATATCAAACCCATTTACCCTAATATCTTCCGAGACTTCTTTAAAACTTTTAAAGCCTTGAGATGGAGAAATGTTTATTTGATCTCCTATTTGCAAGTTTTTCCAATCGATGTCAGGATTCCATCTTTTCAAATCCTCTACAGTAAAAAGCCCGTTACCGTTTTTAGCTATATCCCAATACGTATCACCTTCAACGATAGTATGTTTTTTAGAATTACTTTTCTTTTTTGCTTTAGCTGAACCCGAAAACAAATCATTATTAAAGACACCAAAGCCTTGGTCTACTTTTTGATTATTAATCCAGTCCAGTCGCGCCTGCGGATCAATTTTCTTTTGCAGCTCATTTGAATGATTGCTCCTTGTATTTTGATTTCGACTTCGATTAATAAAGGATTTCGACATATTTTCTCTACTTCATCTTTCTTTGAATAACAAATATAAAAATATCTTCTTAACGACTATTATTAAATGCAGAACAATGTGCGCTTTTTACCTAAACCCTGCAATCGTTACAAAACAAAACTCTTTTATTCTTAATTATTGAGAATGCCGAAATGCACATACACTCCTCGGTGATTTCAAGTTAAATGCAATACTCTATTCTGATTTGTCAATAAAACGAAGTACTTCTTCCTTTAAATTCGGAATGTGTTTGGAAATAATTGCCCAAATATTTTCATCAGAAATACTATCATAGGCATGAATTATCTGATTTCTAAGTCCAATTATCCTTTTCGCATATTCAATTGGAAATTCAGGATCTTTCTTTAAAATTCTATTTACAGCTTCACCGATTATTTCTAAATCACGCTCCACTGCTCTTTTTAGCAAAATATTTGATTGATAATGTTCAAAATCTTTAGGATTTTCAACGAAATAACTTTCAATTTCAGTTATTGCTTCATGAATATCATACAGCCATTTTAGAATCCGCTCGTCCATATACTTTCATTTTATTTCTGTCAATTGAACGCCTAAGTATCGGGTTCTTTAAGGTTTGAATTTCCAGTAAATCAACTTTCCTTTTAAAGAGCTTTTCTAACGACTCTTTAAAGTCCATATAATTATCAAAGTAATTATAAAGCTCAACGTCTCCAAATTTTACAAGAAAATCAATATCGCTATTCTTATTAAATAATTCTGTTAATACTGAACCAAAAACATATAATTCATTAACCTTATATTTCTTGCATAAGGATATCAGTTTACTTTTATGTTGATTTATCAAATTCATATATTACGAAGATAGTAATTAAATGATATTTCCTCAAATATTTTACAGTTTCTCTCTTATCCGACACTAAACCAAAATTCTCACAAAACCCAACCCCTCAACCGTTATAAAACAAAGCTCATTTATTGTTAACTGATTATTGGTAATTGATCATTGTTTATTGTTAATTGCTATTTGTACATTGTTAATTGATATTTGAATTTCCTCCTTTTATCTTGATACCTACCTTCAGCAGGCAAGCTTTGTACTTTTTACTTTTTACTTTATACTTTTATCTTGTTCTCTTGGAGATGTAAAAAACAGCTATTTTTGTATACTTATATTACTTTGAAATCTAAATTAATAACCCGAATAACGACAGAAATTATGAACAAAAGATTAAGTATTCTTACAGCAGCAGTATTGTTTTTAAGCACTGCAGCAATTACTTTTATTTCGTGTGATAAAGATGACGATCCAACACCAACACCGGAACCTGAAATGGTAGCAACCAGCATTGAACTTGTTAGTGGTGAAGACCAAACAGACTTTGCAGAAGCAACATTAGCAGATGCAGTTGAAGTATTGATAAAAGACCAGGAAGGAAATGCATTTGTAGGTGAAGTAGTTAAATTCACAGTAACAGAAGGTTCTGTATCTGCAGCAAACGCAACAACCGATGCAAACGGTAAAGCAAGCGTAACATGGACATTAGGCGCAACCGAAGATACACAAACACTAAACATAACAGGTACAAGCACATTAACAGGAGCACCTTTAAGTGTTACAGCAACAGCAGAATACAAACCTGTAATAGGTGATTTTAAATATGGCGGCGTAATTTTTTACATTGATGCAACCGGTACAAGTGGTTTAGTGTGTACTGCAACTGACATAAGCACAAATGCAGATTGGGGATGTCAGGGAGTAACTATATCCGGAGCAGACGGTACAGCTATAGGAACAGGAGTCCAAAATACTTTAGATATATTGGTCGGATGTGACATAGAAGGTACAGCAGCTGACTTATGTAACAGTTTAACTCATAATTCTTACGATGATTGGTTTTTACCAAGTATCGACGCTTTAGCTGAAATATACAAAAACATAGATCTTATTACCACAACAGCACTATCAAATGGTGGAACAGCTTTTGCATCACTTGAAGACTATTGGAGTTCTTCCGAAAATACTTCTGATAACCTGTTTGCATATGGATACGCATTCTATGCTGGGGTTTCTACAGATGAAGGCAAGAGTAATATTAATCGCGTGCGTGCGATTCGCGAGTTTTAAATTTGTAACATACCAAGAAAAAAAGGATTGTCCTCACGGAACAATCCTTTTACTACATTTTGCATAAACAACAAAATAACAGAATATGAAAAGATTATTTACCTTAGTTTTGACAGTATTTATTTTATTTTCAATTCAACTTAAAGCACAGAATACTATAACGGTTTACAGAGCTTTAAATGAAACATCATATTCAAATGATAATATTGCATCTACAACCATAAATGTATTAGCAGGTGAAATAATTCATTTAAAAATAAAAATTGCAGAAACAAATACCACAGATTTTGCAATAAATACCTATCCCGAGAAATTAAATTTATTTATTCCTGAAAATTTAACTTTTACAGGAGTAGCAGGTACTAATTATACAACATATTCTAATTCGGTCGAAAGTAATGTTAATATTACTTTTACAAAAACCTCTAATCCTGGAAATGTTACTGATTCTCCCAACGAGTATTTATACAACGATATTAAGGTAAATAACACAACTACTACAGATTCTATTGTAATTAAGAAAGTTAAAATACAAATACCTACAGATATTGGAGCAGGAACTTACACGCTTAGCTTGGAAGATTCTTTAAACGGCGGCCCAACAGAAACAACACTATTAACCTTTAACTATGAAACTCCGGTAATGAATGTTACAGCAACTACTCCGGTGTGTATTTCAGAACAGGTTACCTGTAATGTATCGGTTGCAAGCCCCGATGATTTAACTTACATCTTGTATGTAAACGAAACAAAAGCAAATGGAATAAATGTAGGAACTACTGCCGGAGATGTTGAAATTACGAATTCCACACGTACTTTAAAATTTAACTATGGCGACGAAGTAAGTATTCGCGATCATTTATACTTAACCGCAGCAACACAACCACCTGCAGGTGGGATTTCTGAACCTGCTTTAATTAAAGGAGATACTCTTTTCCACGGCATTCAGCTTAACATAAATACAACCAGTAATGTTTGTCAGGGCGATAATATTAACTTTTCAATAACAAAAGAAGGCATTGGTTGTACTCTGGATAATTTTACTTATAGAATATTTTTTGATGAAGATATTAATTTTAACAATATAACAGATAACGACACAATAACAACTCCAAATAATTTCGATTATTCCCCACCGACAAAAGGTTATGTAAGAGTAAGAGCAACAGGTCCGGGAGCTAATCCTATTGTAATTTACTCAGATCCCGAATATATAAGTAATATATTTGAACTTCCTGAAAACTACAGCTTATACTCCCGTGTTAGAATTTCTCTAAACGACGGAGAAATAAACCTGTTCAATAAATTTGAAGATAATAAACACTTTAATTATAATGGATTTGGAACTTTAGATATTCCTGGCATTTATGATGGCGCATATACCGACATGGAATATTTTACAAACTCTGTTGATTCTACCTTTGGGAGGTTTCAGGTTAATTATGATAAAGATAAAGTTAGTGCCGACAGTTTATTTGATCCAGAAGCTGAAAATGTTATTACTGGCGACGGAAATATAAACGAAGTATGGTTTCACTATGGTAAATGTTTTGTTGTAAATACAGATTCTATTTTTTGTTACGATTCTACAAAATCAGATATTACTGTTATTAAAAGTCAAATTTTTATTCCGCAAACATCATATTGTTCATACGATTCGATATCAGATACGATTCAAATTTCTGCAACTCTCGATGATTTGGAATTTGTTATTGAAGATACCACCTATTCTTCTAAATCAACATTTTATGGCTATGCTATAAAAAATACTTTTGGCAGGATTATACAAGAAGGTTCTGAACAAGACCCGGTATTTATTCCTGATACCTTATGGAGAAATAGAGATAATTCAAGTGTTGCAATGCCTGTTGAAGTAACTGCTATTGCAAATGTTGAAATAACCAAATTAGCAGAAGATTGTCCGGCACCATGGACAAGTACACATGGTAACCCAGAAATATATCAAAATGGAGACAGAGTATCGTACATGAATTCCCAATACGAATGTATAGGAGGCGCAACGGCTGATGATATTCCGGGACAAGGTCTTCCGTGGAGTTCTTTAGGTTTATGTCATAGAATATGGGTGGAAACTGGAGGCGGTGGTGGTATTATTCAGGAAATTGTTAGCGTAGAAAGTTCCGAGATTAAAAGCAAGGAAATCTACGAAAAAGACCCTGTACTGCCTATTGAAGATGGCTATTGGGAATATCATTGCATATATGATAGCTGGAATAGCATTGGAAATCCAAGCCCTATATATTTTGTGGGTGATAGAATTTCATATTTAGGAAATGATATATACAAATGTAACACAAATGCTTATTATTACGATAGACCGGAAGAGTCTTCAAAATGGACTCCTGATGGAACCTGTGGCGAACCAGGAGATCCATTACAAATACATTATAATTATGCAACAACAACATTTTATATCTATGCACCACAAGATGATGGACGATTATTAAATCTTAGTTCGCAATATGGTTTAACAAATCAAGCTATTGAACTTAGTTGCAACTATACTATCGATACCATTACCGGACATCTTAACAGTATTGAAAAATCTGAAGGAAAATGGTATTTTACACCTGAAATAATTAAACTTTATGAAGATTCTGCTATCATTGGTTTAAATTACATTGATGAAAATGGTTGTAGTGAAACAAAAAATTCGATTGTATATGTCGATGAAATATATAATCCTCCTTTTGATATTGAATTAAACAATATAGATTCTAAGTTTTGTGCAATTGACGAAGAAATATTATTTAATGGAAATGATTTTTCTATTGATACACTTATAGGGCATGGTATTCGTTATAATGAAAGTGATAATGAATACAATTTCAACCCAAGAAAAGCAATTGATTCTACTATTGCCGAATATAAAATTCCTTTTAATATTAACTTGGAATTGCGTAACAATTCTTACTGGTACGATACAACTTATAATGTAGAGGTATATCCGTTCCCGCTTACTGATGATTACAGTGCAGAAAATGCTTGTTTTGGTGAAGCTACAGTTTTTAGTGGAACTCCTTCTTTTCCTAATACTACAGATAATTTGACCTGGGAATGGGATTTTGGTAATCTGGAAAAGATAAGCTATACAGGTCCGATAAACAATACTACTCTAATACCTGATCTTCTTGGTAATACTACAGGAACATATACAAATCCAGAACAGACTTACGCATTGGCAGGAAAATATAACGCCATACTGAAACTTACAAGCGAAGATGGTTGCACAGCAATAGACACCTTTCATATTGTTGTTGGATCATATCCAAAAGTTAGTTTTAATGCCAGCGGATTTATATATAATTCTGTTACTCATTTTAGCAACCTTACAATTGATGCAGCATTTGATACCATTGTTGATTATACATGGCAATTTGGAAATTCGGCTCCAGTTTCCTATCCAACGCCAACCTCTAATGAGCTTGATTATTTATTTACTAGCCATGGAGTTCATAATGTAACATTAACAGCCACCTCCGAAAACGGATGTGCTACTACAGATTCAATAAAAGTTCCTGTTTTTGATACTGTTATGGTAAGTAGTTCAAATACTTACGAGGCGCTTTTTAATATTACAGAAGATGACTGGATACCTTCACAAAGGTATATCGAAGATGAAAACTTGCCTTCGGGATGGAGGCATCAGGATGTTGCAGAACCATTTAACTCTGAGCCAAACACAAGCGGAATGATTTGGCAAACAGGCGATCCTGCTGATAAAATTACAGATGAAAATTCATGGGTAGAATCACCTTGTTTTGATATTAGAAATTTGGATTTCCCATTACTTTCAATGGACATATATCAATCGGTAGAAGAAGGTCGCGATGGTGCTGCTTTACAATACACTATTAACGACGGAGAAACATGGAATCTATTAGGCGATGAAGGTGTTGGTGTAAACTGGTATGATACAAGAGGAATTGTAAGTAATCCGGGAAATCAAAATGTTGGGTGGTCATTAGATGCGCAGGAATGGAAAACAGCTCGTTATTCTTTGGATGATCTTAAACAAGAGGTTGCAGATTCAGCAGCAAGTTATGTGCGATTTCGTGTTGCATACTCAAGCGATGCAGGTAATGCTCCTGGAATAGAAACTCAGGGATTTGCTTTTGATAATTTCACATTAACAAGCCGTAACCGTGTTGTAATGATGGAACAGTTTGTTAATTCGACTCAAGACAAAACCCTACAGCAAGATGAGGAAGCATGGCTCAATTATTTTTTGGAAGGTAAAGATGAAGAAGTAGTTGATATGCGTTATCACAACTTTATTTCGCACTATTACGATCCTTTATTTTATGTAAATCCGCCGGATATTAGTTCGCGTTCAATGGAATACGGAGCAACTATGGCTCAGTTAACTATGGTAGATGGCGTTTACAGATGTCTTGCAAACTCAGAAGTTGAAGCAAGCTTGTATTATAAAGAGCGAACTTTAACCGATATAAGTTTTGATATAAATGTTAATCATGCAGTTAGTGGAGATAAGCTTTCAATTACTGCCGATATAACCAAACTTAAAGATGATTTGTTAAATACGGTAGGTTCGGAAAAATGTGTAGTACGAATGGCAATTGTACAACATGGGTACGAATACGAAGGAGAAACATTTAACAATGTTGTTATTGAATTACTTCCTAACGGTGAAGGAAACGTAGTAGCGAGTATTCCTGCCGATTTTGCTAAAGACGAATCAATGACAGTTAAGGGTTCGTGGACACCGAACGTAACTACTAAAGGAAATGAATTCAGACTGGTTGTTTATGTACAGGGAATTTGGGGTGTAGATGAAATACATCAAGTATGGTTCCAGGATTCAATTGATGTGCCTCAGGTTACTGTAGCAGCACCAACAGAATCGTTTAAATCAAAAAGTGGCAATAGCTTTACTATTTATCCATCACCGGTAAAAGAGAAACTAAATATAAGCTGGTACGAAACACTGGAAAGTCCGGTACAATGGAAACTGGTTTCCATGTCGGGAACAGTTGTTAAGCAAGGCATAACTCCTGCAGGGAAAATGAGAGAAGAAATTAATACTTACCAGTTGAATAAAGGTATTTATTTATTGGTAACAGAAGACCTATCGACTTTAGAAGTAGATCAACGTAAGATTCTGATTATTAAATAGAATCTCAAAGTTAATATTGAAAAGAGTGAAGCCTTTGGGTTTCGCTCTTTTTTTGTTTTATTGGTCAATGCAATTATTAGCGCAAGCGTCTTCGCTTGTGCTTTTTTAAATACTGGGATTCTATTTATTATAGATTGATTTGCTACTTTTTTGGCACAAGCGAAGACACTTGCGCCATTTTGGGTACTACGGTTTTAAAGCTAAATGTAAATTAGCCAACAACAGGAACTGGGCTTGCTGGAATATTAAAAACCATTGAAAATATAATTACAAGGATTCCTCCCAGCGACAAAATTATAGCAGTTAAGTATAACCAGAAACCTTTTCCGTCGGGTTTTATTTTGCTGTATGTACTTTCTAAAACTTCTAGCAGAATTGCCATTGAAATTAATTTGAAAAGCAGACTTGGTTCTAAAAAATGACTGTCTTTTTTAAGTTTCATAATTAGCTCACCAATTAAAATTACCAATACAGCAAGGCGCCCTGCGCTCCACTGTTTAATAAAATCTAAAAATTTGTCGAAAGAGATGTTCATGGGATTGTTTTATATGGTTTATTTAAAGTGTTTTAAAAATTTTATTTTATTTCCAGCGTAGTTATAACTTAGCGAAGCGATCTCATGAACCGCAGGTGAATAAACTACGCCGAGCTGAGATTCACTTTATTTTTTCTAAATCTATTTTACATAATTCATTCTCCATATTAATAAATAATATAGAGTTGCCACTTTTTACAAAGGGTGAGGTTTTCTTTTCTTTAATTGTCTTTAATTTCTCCAGTGTTTCTAAATTATACAATTCAATATTAGAATAATTACTATTCAAAATATATCTATCAATAATTTTTATAGAATTATCACATAAATATGGTGCTTCCTCTACTTTTAATGATATCATTTTATCAACATTTTCAATATTGTTATAATTTATAAAGCCAAGCATACTTTTAGCTAAAATTCCATTCTCACTATAAGTTACTCCACAGAAGAAATCCAAATTATCAGAACTATCTGCAATAGAATATCTATATTTCATGATATGATTATCTAAATCAAATATTATTAGTTCTTTATCATTAGGAATTACTATATTACTTTTAACAATGAAATTATGATCAATAATTCCCTGAAATACAATATCAAGAGGAATAACTTTTGTAACTGCCATCGTATTAATATCAATTTCAACCAAATCACCATTAACACTAGTATAAAGTTTATTGTTAAACTCTACTAAATTATTAGGCACTCCAGATTCAATACCCGTTAAATTTACAATTTCACATGAATTATAAACTGGACTATATTTTATTATTCGCTGACCGGAACTAATAAAAAATAATTCATTATCAAAAAATAAAGGAGCATGATAGATTGTATAGTTAAAATTATGATTTGAAATGACACTTCCATCTTTACTTTCTATTAACCAAAAATAGTAAGAGCTATTTACATTTCCACCAATAAAAACATAGTGATCAATGAATTGGATTCTTAATAACTCTGTGTTTTTTTCTAAACTCAATTCCCATTTCAACTTATTGGAATTACTAATTATTTTTCTTACAATATAATTAGTATCTATAAAAATAACACCTTCATCATCAGCAATTAAATCTGAATTCATCAAATATGGATATTGTAGCTTACTTTTCTCAATTTTATCATACCCACAAGAAATACAACATAAAATTAAAATTATTACAATAATTTGTTTAAATCCTTCAAGTAACCTCATAATTATAAAATAACAAATTAATTAGAAATAGAAATAAAATCGTTCGACTCTTTACTCATTGCATTAATCTCATAAATACTTATTAATTACACAATAATTAAATCTCAACTAAATTACTTACATCTTACTATTAACTTCAAAAAGTTCATGTTTAACCTTTTCTATACCCCAATTACAATAAAGATCTTCCTTATCTACCTTTAGGGTTTTAAATAACCTTTTAGTAATTTCTTTTTGTGGACTCCTTCCCCAAAACCAATTTCCACTAGTTGCTAGCCAATGTGAAGTTTCTCCATACCCTTTTTCCGTTCTATAGATATGTTTCCACACACCAGAATCTTCAGTAGGCACGCTAATGCTAGATTTAGATTTATGATATTGCGTTTCACTGAAAACATGTTTGAACTTAAGTGGCAAAACGTTCTTCCACACAGTAATTTCATGTTCTCTAGTAGCATCAATTGTTTTGGTATGTGGAGAAACTTTAATTTTGGCATAAATATCTACAATTTCCCCTAATTTTTCCTGGGATACAACTTTTCCAACCACATCCGGGTTTATGCTTTTATCAAGAATTGATTCATGTTCTTCTAATTGAGATATTACTTTCTGAAAAGCAGCATGATGAATAGAAGCAAGTTTATGAAATGCTATATCAATCGTATTTTCTCCTTTATTTCCAGAAACAACTTTAAATGCATCCCAACTAATTTTCAATCCTTCTGCAATATACTTCCACGGACCTCCAAATGCAGCAAGCCCCTCAAAAATCTCACTAAATAGCCTAGTAAATAAAGCACTTTTAACACTATCATCTTTCAACTCCATCAGTCTTTCAACAATATCGATGCTTTCCTTAAATCCATCTCTTAAATCTCTAGCTTGATCTTGCATCTCTGCACACATATGCTCTGCTTTAATCGTCATACCTTTTGTCCGATAGCCATTATCATAACTTATTTCAGAATCCCAGAGTAATCCATCCATTCCTTTACATCTTGAGGGTAAATAAATTTTCATATTTTGATATACTAGGATTTTTCCATCAAATTTATCAAGATTATTATATTTAAGTATTTCTTCCTCTGATACACCATAAAACTGCTGAAGTAAAAATAAAATTCCTCCCATTTCGTCTTCTTTACACAAATAATATGGCAATCCTTTTCCCGGACCATTCTCCTCGCCCTTCATCTGCACTCCACTTCCTTTACCTGCAACATTAGCCATTTTGCCTTGTGCTGCTTGCGCGCCCATTACATCTGCTTCTTTTTCTAAGGATGTATCACTATTAATGATCATTCCCTCCTTTGCCTGAGCTCCGGCGGGCAGGCCTTTCTTTTGCTCTGCATCGGGTTTTACTCTGCCTTGTCTTTGTTGTACTACGTGAGTTAATTCGTGTCCTAATAACTGTTGCCCTGCAGATGTACCTGGATTATATTGTCCGGGAGCAAAATGAATATCCTGTCCTTGTGTGTATGCTAATGCTCCAATCTCAGGTGCTTTTGAAGAGTTTGCATGTACTTTCACATTGCTAAAATCGGCATTAAAAGAGTTTTCCATTTTACCTCGCACATCTTCAGGAATACCAGATTGTGTGCTGGAACCGCCTTTTACAGGTCCACCTTTCATTTGTAATCCCTCTTCCTCAGCTTTACCCTGTAATAATTCTTCATCTTCAGTTTTGCCCTGTACTAGTTCTTCCTCTTCTTCTGAAGCAAACATTTGTGCCGGCACTCCCCAGCCTTGATCAACCTGCTGGCTATTGAGCCATTTACGTTGTGCAACGGGATCTATTTTTGCCTGTGTTTCTGATTGATTATTGTTGGAATTCTGCTGCTGATTGCGGTCAATAAAGGCTTTCGACATAGTTAACTTGTTTTCATCATTCTTTGTATAACAAATATAATTATTATCCTGAAAAATACTCTATAATTCGATGATTAATAAAGCCTTTTTTTGTTGTTTATTAGCACTTTGAATGTGAAAAATAATTAGAACAATTTTCATTAAATAATTATTAGTTCTAAACATACTTTAACATTCTTCGACATCCCGATAATTATCCCAACTACTAAAGCAGTTTGGTAATAATGAAAAAGTTGTCATACTGAGCTTGTCGAAGTATAAACAACTTTGCACTATCATGTTACAAGCGAGTCCCGATAGCTATCGGGATGTCGGAATGACAAAGGAGTTTACAAAGATTCTTCGCTTCCTGTCTGCCGACATGCAAGACTCAGTGTTACAAGAAAAAATATTGTAATACTTCGACAAGCTCAGCATGACAATATTCTATATCATAAATTAAAACATAAATCATAGACTTTTTACTTTGAACTTTAAACTTTTAACCTATATTGAGTTATCATATTTTAGTATATTTGCACTTTAATTATAGATAGATACCTTACAAACACTATGGGCTTCGGAACAAAACGAGAAACAGAAACAATTTCTTCTGATTATACTAATTCATCGATTAAAACAAATCCACTTGCAGCGGTTGAAAGAGATTTGTTGTGGTTAAGTGAACTTAATAAATTACTCATTAACAAATTATTATCTCAGGATAATAAAAACCAGCCTGAAGATGGTTCTAATAAACAAATAATTAAACATTTTGAAAGAATACCTGTAAGCAATTCTGATTGCCCATATGATTTATTTCTTCAAGAAAGTAAACTTCAAATGAGTGAAAGAATTGCCGTTTTATTAGCTATTTCACCCTTTTTCTCACCTGTAATATTAAATCCACTGGCAACAGTAAATCCGAGTACAAATTCATCTTTTTCACAGTTAGGTGGAATTATAAATGCAAATAATAAAGAATTTATTCCAACAATTGATACTGTTCGCTTTTTAACGACAGGCGGAAAAATACAAAACATTCATTTTGTAGACAGACTTTTAAATGGTAATGGCAGATTATTAAGGCAAAACATTTTGCAAACGTGGAGCACAAACGGAGAAACGATGTGGAACAAGCAAATCGTTAGACCTACTGATGAGTTTCTTGCATTGATTAGTGGTGAGAAATATGAACCATCATATAACAGCAATTTTCCGGCATCAAAAATAAACACTAAATTAGATTGGAAAGATCTTATTCTGCCTTATGATACCATGAAAGAGCTGAAAGAGGTTTCAATTTGGCTTGATCATAGCAAATCAATATTGTCGCATCCGCAATTAAGCAAAATAATAAAACCAGGCTTTCGTTGTTTATTTTATGGTCCTCCGGGAACAGGTAAAACTCTTACAGCAACCCTTTTAGGTAAAAACACCGGACTTGATGTTTACCGAATTGATCTTTCTATGATTGTTTCTAAATGGGTTGGCGAAACAGAAAAAAACCTGAAAGGAATTTTTGATCAGGCACTAAATAAGAATTGGATTTTGTTCTTTGATGAAGCCGATTCTCTTTTTGGCAAAAGAACTCAGACAAAAAGCTCAAATGATCGTTATGCAAATCAGGAAGTTGCTTATTTGTTACAAAGAATTGAAGATTTTCCGGGCTTGGTTGTTTTAGCAACTAATATGAAAGACAATATTGATGAAGCTTTTAGCCGTAGGTTTCAATCTATGGTTTATTTCCCAAATCCCGATGCTGAAACAAGACTTGTTTTATGGAAACAATCATTACCTCAAGATTTTACTCTCGAAGAATGTATTGACCTTGAAGAAATTGCAGATGAACATGAAGTATCAGGTGGAACAATAATTAACGTTGTTCGCCACTGTGTATTAATGGCTCTAAGCAGAGGCGGAAAATTAATTCATGAAGAAGATCTGGAAATCGGTATCATGAGAGAACTGAAAAAAGGTGGTAAAATTGTTGGGTAATTACTTCTGACAAACAGAATCAATAACTTATTTGCTTTTCAACTAAAAAAAGAAACTTAACCGCTTTTTGATAAAAGCTTTTAGTCATTAGCTATTTGCTTTTGGCATTTAGCTTTCTCAAATGATAAGTATTTCTCAGATGTGGATTTAGAAAAACTCAAATTATGCAAGAATAATATTTATTGATTTAGTAAATCCACTCGCCTGTTTCATTGGCTTTTATTACTAAAATATCTTTGGCATCGTGATTTACTCCGGATGTTGACATATTTCCGGCAATAATAAATCCTTTATTTTCTCCCGGCAGATTAATAACAAATCGTCCTCGACATAATCCTTTATTACCATATTCATTTTCAGATAAAACCTCGCCGGCTATTGAAGTTCTTGCCATAAATACTTTTGAATTCTGGTCATCTATTTTTCTTTCTCCAACAAAGACAAACTCCTCATCTCCGTTTACAATCATACTATATGATGTGTTGTTTCCTGAAAGAGCAACATTCAATTTTTCTTCATTTAAGCCAATGTTATTTAATTGCATAATATATACTTCACCTTCATCAGCAACAGGATCGAGAACTTCGGTTACTGCAACATACAACATATCATTCAAAAGAATAATTCCTGAAGATTTTTCTGTTTCTCCGGCATCACCATAACTGTACGACCAAACAATATTATCATCAACAATATGAGATACCATAATGTCAGAATACTGATCATCATCAACTTCTTTTATGCTTCCGGTAAGAAATAGATCACCATTTTCTTGCTCGTAGTAATACACACTTCCGTCTATGGTGCTATACAATTGATTTTTGGAAATCAAATTAACATCATTACTTGCAGTTACTTCATAAATATGAATCTCATCACTATTGTCTTTTGCTATATGAACAACAAATCTAATGTTGGTATTATTTGTCAGGAACTTGATGTCTTTTACTTCATCAGCAATAATATTAAAAGGTACAGAATCAATAACATTTCCTTCCATATTGTATTGACACAGAAACCCTTTCTGTGTTGTTGAAGTATCTATTTTTTCGTAACCGGCAAAATATATATTTTCATTAACCAATAAACCATAAGCTCTGAAATTGTTAATTCCTGAGTATGCTTTTTCCCATTCAACCATTCCGTCTACTCCGGTTTTAATAATCCATGCTTCCTCCTGTGCTTCGTTAACATTACGATAACCAGCTAAAACAATTTCTTCATTTTGTGTAATGCTAATATCATACAAATTATCGTTATGATAATTTCCGTAAAATTTCATGAAATAATCTAAGCTTTTTGGATTGTCAACAGTTATTTCGTTGCATGAAATTGCTAAAAATGGAAGTGTAGCAATAATCAGTTTAATCAGTATTCGGTTCATGTGTTTCAAATTTTTGAGATGTAAAATTACATTAATATTTAAAATTATCATCAATCGGTATTTAGCTATTTTTTTATGTTTTAAGTTTTCTGATCTTCCCATTCAGTTAGTAATGGGATTTCCATCCATGGAAAATGTATCATGGTATAACCCCATGGCAATTTATTCAATAAAATGTCATAGGCTTTCTTCTCAACACGCAAATTCCATGCTGTTTCTTCCTTTTTTAAGCTTCCGTTGCGCAATAAAAAAGATGTTCTTAATCCATCGCGGCTGGTATTTTTTAAAACAGTCCAATTCTTAATCACCGCATCAAGAAGACCATCGCATATTTCTTTTTCCTCGTCAGTGATTTTTATATCAAATTTTAAAGGAACAGTTAAAGGCATTCCGACAAGTACTTTATTTAACAATAATTCGTGTTCTTCGGGTTGATCATCTTTTGATACCAAATATTGAAGTATATAAACCGCCTTTTCCCGAGCTTCGTCTGATTTAAATTCTTTTTTATCTAAGAGTTCAAAACGGTCGAAAAGTCTTTTTGCATAAACATTTAGCAACACTATTCCTGCATTATTTATATATAATGTTTCGCCGGCTTCACCGTCCATTGACATTAATTGTTCTTCTCTTTTCTCACTTTCCTTTATTTCATCTGCAATACTAACAAACCGGCTTCTGTAATTTTGCACTAATTTCTTTATATAATCCTTTTGCTTGTTATCAAAAACAAGCATTATAGCATCTATTATTTTTTTATCGAGACTAACGATCATGGCTGCCGTTTCGTAAAAGGATTTTTTTGCAGACTTTAAGATTTCGCTAAAAATTAAACTTGCTTGTTCTTTCTGCGAAAGGTTTAAAGGTGCTTTTTTTGTGCTAAATTCTATAATCTGATTTACAAGTCCATCGACAAACCTTCCCGACAATTTCTTTTGTTGTTCTGCTTCCTTTTTTGAAATATCGTCTTTTGTTTCTTTATCTATTTCCTGATCTTTTAGAGAAAGTGCTCCTGTACGAACTAACTCCTTTCTTATTTTTAATAATTCTTTACCCAAATTAACCGGTAGCGTTTCAAAGACTTTTTCCATAACAGATTTTTTCTTATAAAAATCTTCGTCTAATAACACTTTAGTTAATTTTGCTCTATGCTCCGGCCTAAAAAAATGTTCTATTGTTTCAAGAAGACTTCCATGTCCTTTATCGGCAAGCTCCGCCCAAGGAAAAACTCCTTTTCTGATAAAACTTACCAGCAATAAATGTCCGTATTCTATTTCTTTTGGAAAAACATCTTGCCTTCCTTCTCTGAGAATCTTTTCAAAATCGGTTAGGAATTGATCTCCAAAAGTTTCTTTTACCCACCATAAAACTATTAGGTTATCATCTTCAACCTGTTCTTTAATGAATGCTTTAGCTTCTGCTTCCTGCATGTATTTTGAGAATAAGGTTTTCAGTTCTTTTGCAGGATCAGAAAATAATTTCTTAAAAGGAACCAAACTACTTTTAATGAATAAACTTATGTAATCTCTGGCAATTGATATATCAAATTCCTTAAACTCTCCCTTTTTTTCACTTATCTTTTGCTGTGTTTTATCTTCTTCAAGAACACTGTCTGATATACCAAACATTTCATCTGCCTTTTGACTAATTGCATATACCCATTTGCTCACATTACCAGTATCTATTAATACTTCAGGAATAATATCATAAGTAAGCTGCCAAACAACTTGCTCCAGTTTTGATTTCTGAACAGATGGAAAGCGTTTCCCAATTTGCCTTATTATATCTTCAATTGATTTTGTTAGAGCTTTAACCGTTACAGGTTGTTTTTCTTTTAACCAGTCATGAAATTGTTTTTTACTGACCGGTTTCTCTGATTCAGAAATAGTTAGTTCAATTTTCTCATCGGATAAATATTCTATGTAAGAATCCTGCAATGCGTGAAAAATAGTCTCTTTCTCTGGCTCTGCCTGAGCTGTTTTACTATAACTTAAAAATACTGATGGAAGCCACTTTTCAGGTGAAATATTTTTCTCATAAGAAATATAATCAATGTATCTCTTTGTTATGGCTTCTAAAGAATAGGACTGATCAGATCTTTTAAATCCTGCGGCAATAATAAGCAGAAATTCTTTTAGATACATTTTTAAATAATCCTTATGTGCACTTTCGATATTATTACTTGCAAATACAATCTTATTTATCTCTTTATACAGAACAGAAATATTATTATACAATGAGTCAGGCAAGCTTTTCTTATAAACCTGCATAATTTCACCTGAATCAAAATAACGGGCAAGCCTTCTTCTTGCGGCAGAATATTCTAAAAGATTATAAAACTCAGTTTTAAAAGAATCATCGTTTCTTTCAATCAGATATGCAAATACCTCACTAAAAGTATATTCCCCAATTACATCCTGTAAATACCAAGGAATTGTTCCATATTTAAGGTAATATGTAAAGTAAATCAGAATTTGCTCGTCCTGATCAATTACCTCAACTCCTTTAAGCTCTTTAACAGAGTATATATTACTTTTAAATCCTGACAGAACCTGATTAATTTTCTTTTCGAATAAGTGTGGTAACTGCCTATCTAATTCTGAAGCTGTAATATCGCCCAAATCAAGAGTAAGATTCTTTATTTTCACCAGTAAATCAGAACCATATCTGTTACAAGCGTCCTCAAGCAATTTTGCCAATTTATTCTTTGCAACATACAGAATTTTCTCTTGTGCTTCTTTTGCAGTTTTAAATTCGGGATATTCTACTTGTATTGAAAACTGCTTTACAGAATGTGCTTTTTTATTTAATTTCATACACTTACATGTTCAGCAGTAAATAAATCTTTTTATGCTTTTTTATAAAGGAAATTGGCTAAATCAGAACTTCCAACAACATTTGAAAAATCATCTTCACTTAATTGTTTGTCTCGTTTTGATTGCCATTTTTTATGTAATTTTTCAAAATCCTTCATTTCGTTTGGCGACAACCAATGCATATCTGCATAAACCGTGGCTGGCTTCTGTTCCCAAACCAAATCTTTTACGATTGATCTAAACTCTTGATTATTAAAACGTGCTGTCCAAGATGGAAATACAAGACTTATTTTATAAGTAAAGTAATTTTCAGGGATATCTGTTTCGTCTTCATTATACTGAATATAAAATCCTGTTTTTTCTTCGAAAGAAACAATTCCATTCTTGTCAGATAAATATCTATACAAGCTTTCCATTTGAGAATGCGAATTTTCTACCGAAATATCAGGCTGCGTACTTGTAAAGCTAATATCTGTTTTTGGTATTTTAAATACTATGTTCATGTTTCTGTTTTCATCTGCTTCTACAGAGAAATTATCATAAACATTGATATTTGATTCTATTGTATTAAGAATCTCCTTTCGTTCATCTATTGAATATTGATTCTTGCTTTTTAAAATATATTGACCATTCTCATCCTTAATATAAATACCATATTTCTTTTCGTCTTGTTTTGGACGTAGTAAAATATGCTCTATCATGTGGAAACCTTCGGTTTCTGTATTAATCATTATAAGCAAGTCTTTCAATAATACAAAACCCTGCAATAATTCTTTTTCTGATTTAAATTCTCCCACAATTTTCCAATCTGAGGCATCATTATCTTTATGAACTAAAGCAAATCCCTTTTTAGCTCCTTTTATTTTACCTACTTTATAATTCAACAAATCAATACCTGATACTAAAAAGTCTGTAGTTAGATACTTAATCTTAAAAGGTATTAATTTTTCAAGTAGTTTATCTTGATCCGGCTTGTTTAAATCTTTTAAATCTTCATCATCTATTAGGTCAAATTGTTTCTCAATGGTTTCCTGAGTATGTCCAATATTTTCTACTTTACATGCCTCGTTCCATTTTTCCATTGAAGCCGAAGAAGAACCAGAAGTTAAAAGCTTGATTTTATACTTATTAAGTATATTGAAAATAGATTTCTTTTTACTTATTGATATTTTACCTTGCTTATTTTCATCTAAGCCCAAACCTAAAATAACATTTAGTTTTTTCTCCAGTCCGGTAAGTTTTGATTCGTTATTATTATAATAATCGAGACCTGTTGCCCGGTTATAATTAATATTCGCTAATTGTTGTAGTAAAGCAGATTTGCATTTTATCTGGAATCGTTTAAATTCTTCCTCGGTATAATAATAGTTAAACTGACTTATTGAATATTTTGTGTACGATTCACCATGCAGTGCGAGAAGGAAATCAAGCATTCTGTTTTTTCGATCGGCAAAATCATCAAAGTAATTATTCAGCAATCCCAATCCCTCTTTATAATTTTGAGGAATATCTCCAAAATCTAAATATGCATCTTCAATTTGAGTATTTTTATTTGCATAGAATAATTCTGAGTTAGGCACAGAATCAAGGTGTTGGTAAAAATAAGTATTATCCAGTTTTTTATTTATTGATAACAAATCTTTAAAGTGAGCTAATTGCGAAAAGTAATTTGCCATAAATTGTTCAAAAAGCATTAAATAACCTTTCAGTTGATTTGCTTGCGCTTTTCTTTTGAGTGTAGGTTTATTTGTTAAACCTTCTTGTCCTATTCCGTAAATAGCTGGAAAGTGATTCTGAACTGAATAATAGCTTTCAAAATCTAAATCTTGCTGAACCTCAGGGATTTCAAATGATGATTCCTGAATTCTAAATGCTTTTTTATGTTCAGAAACTAATTCATTTAAGTATTTTCTGAATGCGCTAACTTTCAAACCATTGTATTCAAGATTTCCTTTATAAAACTTTATTGAATGGTTTTCTGCATCTTTTATAATATCGTTATGAATAAATTTTGGCATTTTACCATTAGGTATTGCCAACTGATTATAAGCTTTCTCCCCGTTTAATTCGAGATGAAGGTTTTTAACACTAACAACTCCATCTATTTGCATAATCAGTTTAACTACATCTGAAACTACGATTGTCTCAGGTTGAGGTATTAATTCTTCGCTTAAAATGAAACCATGTTTCAGCATGGGTCCGTCGAAAATTTCGCTGTAGCTCTTTTTTATATCTAAAAGTTCGCTAAGCGAATGGAATTTTACTTCCGGATTTACAAATTGTTCTACCGCAAAATAAATATTAGCCATGATTTGGCCTAATTCATTAAGACCATCAGTTTCAATATCGGCACATATTTTTATGGGCAGCTGATCTAATATTTTAACCTCAAAGATATCTTCGCAAAAATTTCTATTTTCACTAAAGATCTCATAAATTTTATCTATTACTTCTTTTTCCTCTTTAGCAGAAGCTGAAATTAATGAAGTATCTACCAAAATTCTATACAAACCATTAAATCCTGCTTCGTGTTCTTTAACGGCTTCGAACCAAATATTTTTAATTTCGACTATATTATCGAGAAAGAGTTTTCTAAAATCGTTTACTGAAAGCGGATTGTTGGTTAATATCTCCTCTGGCTTAAAGAATGGCAAGTCGGCTCTCCCCTCCCTAAACAACAGTTGTTCAATATCGTAGTCAGTTCGAAATGATAGTTCAGTTAAAGCATAACAGAATTGTTCAAGGATGGTTACTCCTGGATCGTGAGCGTTATAATCAGTCCAAAAAGATCCTGTAAGTTCCTGAACAATTTTAATTCCTTCTTTCCTTAATGTATTAAAGTCTAACGAAGGTCCTACAACTTTATTCCTATCTAAATATTCTGGTCGATTCATAAATTTCTTTTAATTCAGGGTTAATTACTTTTCATCTTTCTCTAAAACGCAATCATCCATAAAAGTATCTTGCCAAAGCTTTTGAATATTGTAACTTACTGCAACCCCTTCGCCATAATTATAACGAGTTTTCAATTCTAAATTAAATTTATATGTGCCACCTGTCCATTTCAATTTCATATTATTTCCCCGAACACCATAGCGACCTTGTGTCATGCTTATTTTGTTTTTCGACTTACCAAAAGCACTCATTGCTACAGCATGCAGCATAGCATACTTACCCGTTTTCTTTTTTCCTACACCTGCAATAACTTCAAACATTTGACATCCATTCAGGTCAGTAACAATTTTATGCCATTTCCCATCAGCAGGAATCTTTCCCTTAAATGCATTCCCTTCTCTTCCGGACATTGCAACAACTCCATTCACATCTAAATTTGCTTCCGGATTTTCATTGTTTATACCAACCTTCCCTTCTTCGCTTACATTTACAATTACATCGCCAAGTTTGTTGGTAATTTCTAAATCTGCATTGTTTTCATCGACCTCAACTTTCCATACCGGACTTTTATCTTCAATGTTTTTAAAGAAACTTATTAGCTTCCTTGATTCACCTATTGGTGATAACATCAAACCATCTTCCATAGTCTTTGACATTCCGTCATCAACTTTATTTATTGAAGAATCAATAAGATCATGAAAATGCCCTTCGGTAGGCAATTGACCTTTCTTAAAATATCCTTTTAAACTTTTTCTGTTTTGTATTGGCATCTTATATTACAAAATATGAATTGTTAATACTTTTGTTTAATTCTAATAACCACTTACCTATTAATAATAAAATCATTGCCTAATTCCAGAGAATCAATACCAGCTTGTGCTGAGTTTTCATCATTCTTATCAGACAAGATCGTAAATTGATGCTGATCTGCAGGAATTAATACTGACCATGGTTTTGTTGCTTTTAAACCTGCTTTTTTATCTCCTTCTTGTGCCGTGTCAATAAGCACATAGTTACCTGTAATGTTTCTGGCAGCTTGCACCATTGAAAACCGAGTAATATATTCAACATAAGACAATGTGCGTAAATATGTAATTACATCTGAACAATAGATAACCTTATCCATTTGATGACCTAAACTTAAATTCCCTATATTGCCTTTTAGATACTCATTTATAGTCTCATTTAACTTCTGAATATAATATCCTTGATTATGTGAACCGGTAAACTTAACAGAACAAATAATTCTTATTCTCTCATAACTTGGATTTCGCACTTCAATTTTTGTAAAAGGCGAAGCGTGTTTTTGAATAAACGATTTTATATCAAATAGTAACTCACTACTAACTTTAGGCTCTTTTGAGTTAAGAACTGTAGATGCAAACGGGCTTACTACAACAAGAACATTTCCCGGTGCATTAAGACTATTTCCTGTCATATTAGGTAAACAAACCGCCTTTTCAATATTATTATATTCATCTAATATTAAACGCTCATAATCCCACACAGTAATAGCTCTTTGCCCATGCTTTAACCTTTCACCAGTTCTTGCCTGATATGATTTTTCATTTTCATGAGATAAACCTCCAAACGATGGTAATGGTTGTAAAACAGATCTTATTCCTTTTATACTTTTTACAGGTCGCTGAATACTATATCTTGGTAATGGGTTGTCTAAATATTCCGATTTATAAAGCTTATCGTTGCCAACCAAAGTAACAGTTGTTACTTGAGAAGTAGCACTAAGATTTCTTGAAGCAACCTCAATATTCTCCTTTACACTAATCTTTAGCCAGAAATATTCATCACTTAAAAGTGTATTTTCTTTATTAATTGCTTCTGGAAGATCAATAACAATAATTCCAGTCTTCAGAAAATTATTTGTGTCGTCTCTTAATATATTTGAAGGTTTTAGAACATGCCAACGATTATTTGCTAAATAAGCCCATTCAACAACAGGAGGTTCTTCCTCTGATGATATATTAAACTCATCAAGCATTTCAAATAAAACAGAAACTACCTGAGGAGGTTTAACATCAGTTAATCCCATGTATAACTCACCTTGAATATTATATGAAGGCGCAACAAACACATTCTTTTCCGCCTTATTTGGAAATATTTTTGAAAAACCAAAAGGATGTAAATGAAAGATTTCACCACTTCCAGAATTACCTTCTCCAGCTTGAAAATTTTCTTTTACAGAAATACTTGTAGTACTCTCATAATCAAGAGACATACTTCTTATTTGAGGAGTAAAAGCTGGTTTTGGCAAATCTTTTTTGGTTTTTCCTTTTAAGAAACCTGATTTTGAATTCTCCAGAGTTATATCAGATACTATTGCAGGATAAACAGAATGACCAAAAGCATAAATTGGAGAAGCAAGTTCCATTTTTATGAAACCTCTTTTCGACATTGAATTATAATTTGGCTTTTCGTTAATTGCAGCATAATTTGGAGCCTGATGTATCAGATCCATTTTTATATTATCAAAACTGGTCTTATGAAATACCTTTGCATTAATTGTTGGAACATGTCCAGTTGGATTATCAACTGAACGAAACATTTTCATTTTTTGTTTTTCTTCAGGAAGATCAGGAAGCCATTTCCCACCCTTCAAAATAGACATAGAAACTTCATATGATGCATTATCAACACCCATTTTATAGTCTTGATAATATTCTTTGAATCCATGTGCCTCATGAGGAACTTCTAACCATTCAAGATTTATTTTCAAATTATCGAGCTGCTTTTGAAATACTTCGTTATTTCCGATTACTAAAAAAGATCCTGGTTTTGGTACAGGTCCAAATGGATAAAACGGAGAATTGGAATCAACTGCTCCCACATTATTGTGAAGCAGAAGTTTTTTCATTTCAAAAACTTTTGTATTGATTACAACTTGTTCTATTTCAGCATCAGTTAGCAAAGAATAAGAATAAATATATGAATCATTATTAAAAATAAACTTTACTAAAGGAGACGATGATGATATTTTCTCGTTATGCAAATCTTTATCAACAGGAACTATGGCAGGATGTGAAGGTTCAAAATCGAATTTTACAACAAGACTATGAGTCTTTTCTTCAATAGTTACAATATTACTTTTAACCTCAAACCAACCTTCTGATGTTGTCACTAAAATTTTCAAAGAATCAAGTAAGCTTTTCGCAACAGCTTCTTTAAATGAGCAACTTAACTCTTTTCCTATATTTTTAAGTTTTGTTACTAACTGTTTATATGAATCCTTTTTTAACTGCAATTTTATTGTAAGTTCTCTTTTTCCTTCGGATAAAAATAAGGCTGGCGAAGATATGGCAATACCCACAGAAGCAGGATTCATTGTTAAATCATTATCTCCACGTCCTTCCTGATCTTCACCAAAAGTTGGATAAGACATTCGCTTGTTTAATGCAGGTTTCTCTGACCAATTTATTACAGGTATTTCTGAACTATAAATATTATTTACTCTTTCAATAAAATCGCCATCAATATTTAATTTTTTTGAGGCAACAAATAAATTCATCAACCTGCTTAGGTTAACTTTATTGATAACAACATCCTCATCTACAGAATAATATACGTCATTCCTTTCATTATCAGTACCTGCAATAAATTTGGCTCCTTTGGGAACCTTAGCTTCAATTGCTTCCTTGTCGAGAACAAATTTCAAATACGTTTTATCGTTAATTGCAGATCTTTCCTTTTGTTGAAGAATATTTCTATAATAATAATTTAAATACTTATATGTTAATTGGTTAATGTTCTTTTGTGGATGTTCAAATAATTTAAGAAATGTAAGTAAAAGAGCAACTTCCGGAAAATGATTATCCTTATTTAATGAATCTTCTAAATCGTAAAGTGCTTTTTGTTTCAGATAAATAACAGACTCATAAAATAGCTGAAATATATCCTGCAGAGCTTCAGCGGCAGTGTTAACTTTGTCTTGAATATTTTTTCCCTGATAAATTACATCTGAAGGTTCAACGTTGTCGAGCTCCCAAATAAAACTAAAAATGTCAAAATCAAAATCAAGCTGAATATTTATATTCTCCTTAGAAGATGCAGCCATTACAAAACTCTTGAATTTTTTTAATCCACCGGCAAGCTTTGTTTCAACAATATTTGATATTTCATTTCTAAATAAAACTTCTGTTTGCTGAAAGTCTTCAACGTATTTTAAATTCTTAAACCATTTGTCAACTTTTAATGCAATTGAATATATTTCATTGAAACACTCGTTTAAATATTTAAGTTTTTTTGCTGGATTATTAAACGATATGGATTTATTAACATACTTTTTGAATTTTTCTTCGAGCTCTGCAGGTTTTATAAATGAAATTGCTGCTAAAATAAGAGCCTCGTCTGTTAAAAAATCCGACCAGTCACCATCTGGTTTGTTTTCAAAATTATAATAGTTTATCAGCTTTGATAATCCTAATGAATATACAAGATTGTCGATAAAATTATGCTCGTCAATCTTAACATATTCAGGAGTAAGTGCTTTAGAATATCTTTCATCCTGACTGCAACCTGTAAAGTTGAAATAATTTATTTTTTCTTTTTGATCCATATCTTAAATTGAAAAAGCTCTTCTTTATCTTAATTTTTAATTATCCGGCATATTTATTACATCGGTACCTTCAAGTAAATAATACGGATAAACAATATTATTTCTTTTGTTTGTTTTACGTATGCTATACTCAAGCGAAATCTCTAAAACTCCGTCGTACATGTTTTTAGTTGAAACAAATACATCATCTAAAATTATTCTGGGCTCAAAATGCAAAACAGCATCATGTATTATCTCGCTTGCCCTATTTATTAAACCCTCGTTAATAGATTCAAAATTAAGCACACTTAGATCACAACCATATTCTGGCTGTAAGACTCTTTCTCCCGGACGTGTAGACATCAGAATAAACAAACTTTCTTTAATGTCTTGTTCTTCAGAAACCAAAGTCACACTTTTGGTCTGTCTGTCAAACTCTGGAGGAAACTTCCACCCTATACCTAAAAATGTTTTTTTATGTTTCATATTATTTCTTTTCTAAAAATCAATATTAGCCTCCAATCATAACAGTGGGGCACCCAATAACTATAGAGCCTCCGTGAGCAGTTGAATCTCCCATCCTTGCTGCAGGCATTCCTCCAATTAACACAGTTCCAGATCCCTTTATTATAGAATCTGGCGGGCCTACACAAGTAGCCATGTCACCAAGCCTTGCTGCCGGCACTCCTCCTATCATAACAGTAGGTTCGCCGGGAGGCATAACTGTTCCTCCAACATGAGGAATAGGAGGAGTACCTGGTGTCACCATCGGGCATGTATGCATATCTCCTACTCTTGCTGCTAAAGACATATATTAATTTTTAAATTTATTATTTTCAACTTATCTAATTTATCATTACCATACCACCTTTTATAACAGTTTGAGCTGATCCTTTTACTTCACATTGGGCTCCTTCTGCTGCAAATTTGGCTTGTCCTTTATTTTCTATATTAACCCCTTCAACTTTTACATCTCCTGTTGCACTGAGTGCAATATCACCTCCAGATGTTAATTCGATATTTCCCTTAGCATTAATGGTTATATCTCCTGCACTTTCTATGTTCACACCATCAGCTGACATTTCCACTATATTATCATTCATATCTTTAATACTAATAATTCCATCAGTATCATTCATTGATATGATATTTTCACCTGGAGTTTCTATAATAATAGCCTTATTCTCTTCGTCAAACGATATTTTAAGCTTTTCTTTAGTAACTATTCTTTTAATGAAATTCTCTTCTGCAGGTTCTTCAGGAGGAATTTTAATTTTATTATGCACAGAACCTAAAATAACAGGATTTTGTGGATCCTGGTTCAGAAAACTGACAACAACCTCATCTCCAATTTCAGGATAAAAGAAAAATCCTGCTTCTTCTGAGGCATAAATAGTTGTTAGTCTTGCCCATAATGTCAGAGTTTCAGACTGAAGTGTAGGTAATGTTACTTTAATTCTATATTGTCCGTTTTCATCTTCATGAATTTGTTCAACTACACCAATGTACATTCCGTTTATTGGAGGAATTAATCCTGATGCAGGTGGTGCATAAACATTTGGCTTCTCTTCTACATACCAATTCGGTGATAATCCTAATCCCAATTCTGTTGTATATTCACCTTCTTCAATTATATGCCCTACAGCTGAAACAAATATTTTTCCATTAAACTGGTCACTGAAACCTTCTAATTTAATTGTATCTCCTGGTAAGATTTGATTATATCCCTGAATGGTAATTTTACCTCGTACTTTAGACCATTCCGATTTAGCATGCAAGGCAGAAGTCCATTCTGTTAATACTTCCATTGGGACATTTGCCGTAGTGCTTAAAAGGGATTCTTCTAAGCCAATGACGTCTGACAATTCTCCTGAAGATATATTTCCAGCATCATTTGAAGAAGGAGGATTTGAATTCGCTTCTATAATCTCCTGATTATCCATATCCCAGGAAACTCCTTTGACGGAGCTAAGCATGTTTTTTGCATCAATAAATGCATTAAATGCAATTACGCCATCATCAGGCATAAGATCTAAAACAGGTGAACCCGTTTCGGGTTTTTTAATTTGAATTTCTCCATCGGAATTAAACAAAACCATTCCGTTCACTTCGGCGCGTTGTATTACAAAATCCCAGTCTGCAATATAGTTTTGTAATAACTCAGGATGCTCGTAACTGGTTGATTCAACATCGGAAGTTAAATCGGAATATTCACCTAATATTTCTGAAATAATATCACTATCAGGTTTTGCTTCAAAAATTTTATTTTTTCTACCTACAGTAGTTTTTACAGCAGGGTCTTTACATTCTATTTCGAGCATGAAATCGCCTCTTACCATTTTCAATCCATGCTTAATTACAATACCTTTAAATATGGTTTCTTCGTCGGAAGCATATCCAGCTGCAATTTCAATTTCTGACCCAGGATTAAAATCTCCTGAATCGCTTATTCTATATTCTTCACCATCAGCATAACCTCCATCTAATAATTGTATGAATGCTGTAGCAACTTTATTGACCTCTTTATATACAGAAACTGAAACCACGCGATAACTTCCTGGAATTTCAGTACCGTTGCTTTTTACTACGAATGTTACAGGACTTTTTACAATTTTTTTAAGTTTGTCAGCCATAAACTTCTATTTTATAGGAGGAAAAATTAGTTCTGTACCTGGTTTTATATATCTGAAGCTTATTAAGTTATTAACTCTGGCAATTTCGTGATGCATTTGACGATCACCATATATTTTTTTGCATAAGGTAGGTAAAGTATCTCCCGCCCTTACCGTAACAACATGAGTAAGGTCCGGTGATTGTTTATCTTTAAGACTTGATTCTGTTTTTGGATCCATTGTTCCACCAAATGTGGCGTTTATTGTTGCACTTATTGGTTCACCATCCGAAGAGAACAGATTGTATATAATATCAAAATTATCTACCCTTGCATAAAATGCCTGTTTATTATATTTAAATAAAGATTCCTGATTCCAATGTATTTTCACATATGGAGTTTCATGCTTACTACCAATAAAATAATAGCATGTTTTTTTAAACAATTCTATTTGATCTTTTATACTTCCCTTTAATCCTTTTTTTTGTGGAATAACACCTGTATCATCAAGAATCAATTCAAAACTCACAGTTTGCGTTTTAACTCCACTAAATTTTCTCTGCGGAATTATTCTCCCATCAGATGCATCATCGGAATTTCCATATCCAACACCATAGTTTACCGAAATTGAAGCTGGGTTAACTTGTGCCTCAAAAGTTTCAAAACCATTTCCTGTTGGTCCATTATCACCAGCCTCATAACCAACTATTGTTAAAAACTCCATAGGAATAATATTATTTATCGTTCAGTTCTAAATTCTAATTCTCTCAAAACTTTGTCGGTGCAATCCTTTACCAATTTCTTATAATTTATACCGGAAATATCGTTCCCAGTATTATTTTTTATTTGTTCCCTTTTTTCTGTGACATTAAATTTCACAACCAGCTCTTTTATTTCGATACTCATCTAAAACATCTCCTTTTATTATACACCTAAAACTACAGGAAAAAAACGTTCATATTTTAGTTCCAACTCCTCAATTACCAAGTCATTAGACATAGCTTTTAAACCGGACATGGACCATTTTGTAGGAAATGCTCCATGAAATACCCAACTCATCAATGGAACTCCCTGATCGTTTAACAGATTTACAATAACTGTTTTTGTAACAATAGTAAGTTTCTTTTCTTTATTTTCAATCATGTTTGCTGCAACCCAAGCCATTAGTTGTGATTGAGCACCTGTAAGCCCCCTCTTTAATACTAATGGAGAATAGGTTATTTCTCTTGGGACCTCTATAGAATTACCCGTTCCCTCTTTAACAGATGTTGTTTCTAATGAAACTGTAACACCTGATATTTCAGAAAAGCTGGCTTTATCTGTAGCAGAAAGAGAACTACTTACAACTGATGCCCCATTTTTATAATCAGAGGCATTTTTACTCACTTCTGGTATAATATAAACTTCATACCTGAAGCCAACCATTGGATAACTATCCTTTTTAAGTGCCATTTTATTTCTGCTAAAAAGTAAAATACATTAACCAGAGAATCAAAAAAGACTCTCTGGTTAATATTATAAAATAATTAAAGTGTGTCTAAACTACTCATAAACAACCTCAAAGCCTTCATGAGCAAGTTCAATTGTTTCAATAGCAATTTCGTTTGCATCAGACTTTAAATCTGGTCCAGAAACTTTTACAGGAAATGCATTTGTAACTGTCCATGTAACAACTGGAGACTCCTCTTCGTCTAGTAGTTGGATAACTACTTCTTCGCGGCGTTCCGGGTTTGTCTGAACTTCTTTAAACCACTCCCAGAAAGAATCATCACCTTCGTAAACACCTTTTTTCAAAGTAATGTTACCATGCTTTTTCAATCCTGGAATTTTTTGTTTCAAATATGTTGGATCATCTCCAGTTCTATATTCAATAAATTCAATTTCCATTTCTAAACCTGTAACTTCCTGAAAACCTATTTCAGTGTCACCCATTTGTACTTTAAAATGAAACTTTGGTATGGGCCATAATTCTTCAGCCATAATCTTTTATTTTTTAAGTTTAACTTTTTTATTTACTATAATCAACTATTAAGATTGCTGCATTTTTTGTTGGAATGTAATAACAATAAATTCAGCAGGTCGCGTAATGGCAACTTTAACAGTAACATTCATAATACCATCAAGAATATCATTTGGCGTCATTGTAGATCCAAGACCAACCTCAACCTCAAATGCATCAGCAGGAGTAAGACCAGCTAATCCACCTTGTTTCCAAATAGAAGATAGGAATGAAGATATCATGCTTCTTACAAGTGTCCATGTTCCTGAAGTATTTGCTTCATAAACATATGCCTTAGCAGCTGCTTTAACAGATTGCTCAATAAATATCATTGTACGACGCACGTTGATATATTTCCAATCCTGGCTGTTTCCATTTAATGTACGAGCACCCCAAACAAGTGTTCCTTGTCCTACAAATGAACGAATTGCATTGATAGATTTACCTGAAACAGTTACGTTAAGATCTTCTTGATCTTCGTTGGTAAGACTTACAGTTGGAGATAAAACAGAACCTAAACTTAAGTTAGCTGGAGCTTTCCAAACACCTCTTGTATTATCAACCATACTTAATGCACCAGCCATAGCTGAACTTGGAGGCATAACATTAAGCTTCTTAACAATTGCAGTCATTACTGTTTTAAAAGATGGACTAATTGTATTTAGAGTTTGCGTTAATGACTCTAAATCCACTTTATCACTGAGTAATTTCTTGATTTCATTTTTTGCTTCGTCTGCTTTTTTTGGATTATCAAAAATTGCATCTGCTTCTTTTGCAAGAAGTGTATTCAGTAATTCAAGGTTTTCAATATTTCTAATATCAACCTCTTCTTTCTGAACAACAGCTGTATTTACATGAGGATAATAAGCTGCACTGTAAGCAAGGAAGTTTGATCCTATTCCTTCGCGGAAGCGAGTTATAACATCATTCTTATCATATGATCTTGACTGATCTCCATTGTATACATCAAGTAATGCAAAACGATTTTGCATTTTGAAACCACAATGCAAAAGCATTTCTTGTTGTAAAGCGAAACAATCACCTTCATCAAGCATAACTGCCTCAGGAACTACCAACATTGTTGGCTCATCTTCAGCAACTAAAGCATTAACACCTTTTGATAATGCACTTTTTGAAATTTCATTAACTGTAACTTCACTTCCCTTTGCAACAGGAGCTTCAGCTTTTGGATCTTTTGCTGCAGCTGCAGGCTTAGAACTAACTTCTTTTACAGTAGTATATGAACCAGCAGATACGATGTAACAAGTGCTACCTCCGTTCTCAAAGAATAAACGAATTCCGTCGAAAAGTAGAAACCTTGCCTTTTTCTCTTGATTTACGCTGTAGAACTTACCATCTACTGAAAAGTCAAAACCTTTTGCTGAGTCTGTAACTTCCTGAACACTGAATCCTGTTTTAAAACCAATTCCAAAAACCGATATAAATTCAGAAAAAGAAGAAATTCTTACGGGTTTGTTAATTAATGATTCTCCAGATTTGACTACTTTTTCTGTATATCCTACAAATGCAGGTACAGCAGTCGGGATTGAAGCTACCGAAT